>BBCA01000042.1 GCA_001311805.1 Lentibacillus juripiscarius JCM 12147
CCGATTTTCGCGCGACTTTGGTTCGGCTCGCGCGACTTTCTCGATTTTCGCGCGACTTTTGGCTCGGCAACACCCATGCAAAAACTCCTTGCGACAATAGTTATTGCTAATCAGGCATGTCTTTCAGATGGAAATTCCAAATTCAAACGTTTTCTATCCGTTCCGGCAGCAAATCCAAAACTATAACCAGAACCCAAAAACTGCCGCGCCAGCTCCGGAAAGGACAGACGCCACAACATAAAAAAATCGCTACATTCACCCTACTAGCTACCAGCAACTGTAGTGTCTCATACCCGAATGTGGAAAAAGTTGTAAAAGCACCGCAAAAGCCAGCACCAGCAAACAGCCACAGCCATTCTCCAATGCTCCCATTCAAATGCAAGTCAAAAAGCACCCCAAGCAAAAAGGAACCAGCAACATTGACAAGCCATGTGCCAACAGGGAAATGACCCGAGTTTTATTTGCCAGCACACGACCAAGCCAATATCTTGTACCGGCACCGAGGGAACCGCCCAAGCCAACCAGCCACAGCATTAGCCTTCCCCCTTTAGCCTGGTCTGAAAGGCTGCACACCTATATCCTATATATGCCAAAAAAAAGGCCACCAATGATACTGATGACACTATAGAAAACACCTTGCAGCACAGCACCATCCCTAATTAGCTCTATTAAGTCCACAGAAAAGGTAGAGAATGTGGTGAATGATCCAGTAAAACCCGTCCCGGCCAGCAGCGACACTTTATGCCAGCGTCCGGCCCTCCGGCTGCTGAATGTCAGAAACCAACCAAGAAAAAGACAGCCGGCTAAATTGACCAGCAGTGTAGCCACCGGAAATCCGACCGTTCCAATCCACTCACCAAATGAATACCTCGCTACCGCACCAAAAAGCCGCCAACCATCACCAGCAACAACGGCATACCCGCATCACCTGCCTAATATTTTTATGAATCCGGCCTATTTTTATAGTCTCATGTTCATTCCCGCTCACATATTCCTTTATTAGTCTTACATCTGTTCAAACAAAAAACCACTGATGCAAACACATCAGCAGTTTTATCTTTGCAAAGCCAGATCAGCGATTTTACCATCCATCGGCGCTTTCCGACAGTTCAGCAGTTTCGCCTCACTTATCAGCAATTCCACTCCGTTTATTCCATGCGGCCATTGCCGGCACGGTACCTACTTAGGCGTTCATGGATCCTTCCCCTCCAGGCTGAATCATGGACTGATAAATATCATCAAGCGACCACGTTTTCCCTTTTTCATCTTTGTATATCACATGTTCCCGTTTAAAATGGATAGGCGAGTCAAGCCCTGCTGCCGCAGCAACACGGAACAGGCCTTTCCGCATCGTGATGACGTAATTCGCTGTGCGGTATTTTTTTTCATCAACAACAAGCGCCTTCTGTAAATCCGGATCCGTTGTCGCAACACCAACCGGACATATGTTAGATGCACATTTTAATGTCTGGATACATCCGACAGTGATCATGAATGCGCGGGCAATGTTGACAAGGTCAGCACCCATGGCTAGTGCAATTGCTACTTTATCCGGTGAGAATAGTTTGCCGGATGCGATGATTTTCACCCGATCACGGACGCCATGTTTCTTTAGAGCGTTATCGACAAGGGGAAGTGCTGACTTAATCGGAAGCCCAACACTATCTGTTAGCTCCTGATACGAGGCACCTGTTCCACCTTCCCCACCATCAATCGTAATGAAGTCAGGTCCCTTGCCTGAATCCCGCATTTCTTTTGCCAATTCCTCCGCTTCAAAATGACTGCCAACCACGATTTTCATCCCGACTGGCTTTCCCGTATGTTCACGGATACGCTCAATAAAATCAAACAGCGACGGCAGATCACCGAACTCAGGAAAACGGTTCGGACTGTCAATAGACTTATACGGCTCCACCATACGGATTCTGGCAATTTCTTCGGTTACTTTTTCAGCATCCACGTGCCCGCCGCGCGTCTTCGCACCCTGGGCAAGTTTCACTTCAAATGCTTTCACCTGTGGAATCTTGCTTTTTTCCAATAATTCATCCCAGTTGAAATTACCTTCACGATCCCGGACGCAAACATGCCTGGCCCTATCTGCATAATTATGTCGGCGCCGCCTTTCAATGATAATCAGACAGACCACCCTCGCCAGTATTCATCCATGTGCCCTTAGCGATACCCAGTCCTTCCGATAAAGCCGTAATAGCCCGGTCACCCAGCGAACCATAGCTCATGGCCGACATGCCAATTGGCCCGCGCGCCTGAACGGGTATTTGCAATTCTCGCCGACCACAATCGTATCCTTTTCATCAAGCAAATACGCAGGCGATTCCTCTTCCTCAAGATGTTCCTCCCTCTGCGTAAACAACGGATCTTTCACAAGCAAATATCGATTTGTTTTCTGTTTGGTATCCCTGTCCATCTTAATTTCCTCGGTCAGCTTCGGAAACATGGAATTTCGGATATAGTAGCCCGCTTCCTCGAAATTCCGTTGCGATCCAAATCCTTCCACATCCCGCTTGTACTTCGCTTTTTTGACAATATGCTGGAACTCTTCACGTGAAATCGGCTTGCCTTCGCGATCATTATTGAAAAAATACTGCCGCAGTTCGGGACCGATTTTTTCAAAGAAGTAGCGTGCCCTTCCGACAATCGGATAATTGCGGAGGACTGGATGCTGCCTCTGCGTACGGTCCACAAAAAATATATAGATACCAATAATCAATAAGACGACGATGATGGCAGTCACCAAGACAAATCCAATCACTGTCATAACATCTGCTATGTTCATCTCTGCATCCTCACCTTTTTAAAAGACTCTATATTCTAGGATGCATCGAAACGTGAAAATTTATCCATAAAGGTGAGGTATTTCACTTTATTGGCCTCGATTATGAAACAAAAAAAGACAGTAACGATTTATTCATTTCTGTCTGTTTAAACTCTTCATTTCTGATTCAACTTTAAATACCCGCTGATTCAATACATCTGTTCTGGTATCAAAATGGGTGACAATGGTTTCTGTATATTCCCCCAAGCTGGCAACCAAATTCTTTTGCAGCCGTTCTTGGCCATCCTCCAGTCTCTTCTGCCCCTGTTTCAGTTCTGATACATCACTGCGCACGTCATCCAAACCTGTACGAAGCTCTCCTACTTCCGTTCGTAGTTCACTCTGGCCTGTGCGCAATTCATTCTGTCCCGTGCGTAACTCTCCTACCTCTGTGCGTACTTCACTCAGACCTGTACGCAGTTCCCCGACTTCCGTGCGTACTCCGTTCAAGCCTGTCCGGAGTTCCCCGACTTCCGTGCGTACTTCGTTCAAGCCTGTCCGGAGTTCTCCTACTTCCGTGCGTACTTCGTTCAAGCCTGTCCGGAGTTCTCCTACTTCCGTGCGTACTTCACCCAATCCCGTTCGCAGTTCTTGCATCTCACGTAAAATCTGTTTTAATGTTTCTTCCATAATCACCCCTCCCCTATGAGCAAAGCACTTTCATTATAGCATATATTTGTTAAAAAACGGTTTATGTCCAGTTATTTTCCTGTCTTTTTAAAAAGCCAGAGGAAGCATTCTTTATCCATCTGCCGTCAATTCTTCCGGCTCAACCTCATTTATAAACTGGAAGGTCTCATCCCGTTTGCCGTCCAGCTCGGCAATCGCCATCGGATAGGTGAGCGCTTGTGTACTGAAGCTGTCTTTGCCCGGTTCTGTTACATGATACCTGACAGCAACCTGCCCCGTTTCCGCTTCAGTACCGGGTTTAGCCATACTGACTGACTTCACCTGTTCAATCGCAACATCGTATCCGCCGGTCGGCTTTTGCCCAAGCATGATGATGACGTATGTCTTCCCTTCCGCATGGAAAACTTTTTGTGCCGATTCTGACTTATGTTCACGAATCCACTGCTGCACTAAATCCGGTGCCTCATCAGCAGTAACCGTTTCAAATGAAAGTTCGGCGCCTTTCTTGTTACTATTCTCTCCAGTCATTTTTCCATCCTCCGCTGCTCCAGATCCACAGCCAGCCAATAATGAGCAAGTCAAAATCATCAGAATAACACCGCGCATCCTATTCCGCTCCTTTGGGATCTGCGTTTTTCCGTTTTTGCTCAGAGTATTCCCCGCTAAACGGAGATGATACACTTCCCTCCCTTTAACCATTTGTAAGTACGTACACCATGAATCAGGCTGGTGTATTGTTTAATAGCAGTTCTCTTCTTCAAAAAGGACACCTGACCAAAGAAACAACATTTTTCAACTGCTCAGAATTCCCATTGTTTATTCTTGCTCAGAGGCGGTATAGCTAATCGGATTATTGTCTGTTTCCAACAGCTTATCCCGCTGTACAAACAGTGTTATGATTAAAGCAGCCTCGCTGACTGCAAGCAAGACAGCTCCTAATACTAATCCGCCCAGAAAGAGTGCCTCATTGATGCCAAAAGAATAGAAAAACCAGCCGAAGATACCAAACGCTCCAAGAAGAAAATGAATCACACTTGCAACAAAACCTGTGAGCCAAACAAGCCGGTCATTTTGATCGTTTTCCAGCCATACAGATAGCCGACCGCTAGTGAAGCCAGCAGGAAAACAACATAAACCGTGATCGCTAAGCCACTACCATTCAGTGTCATACTGCATTATCCTTTCGCAATTGCATCCTTTCTAATGACAGCTGCTCTTCAAACGCACTTTCCCTATTTTTCATCAAGGGATAACAATGCACCAACAGCACCACTATATGCACCATTGTCCAAAAATATTGGCGTTTTCCCAGCTAATTTCGTATACGTTTCTATCGTTTCCTGCAACAGCGGATTAGATCGAAGTGAGGAACCGATATAAACAATAGCATCAGCATTATTGTGTGCTGCCATATTTGTACTGACCGTTACAACCACCTCACCGATCAGACCGATAAGGGAGGCAAGTATGTCAGCATTCGCTGGCGTCCGTCCCGGCATCATTTCTGTTTTCCCAAAATTACTGGCAGTTAAGTCACCGGAAATAGGCGGCAGTGCCCCTTCAAAAATATCACGGACTTTCAAATCAACCTGTCCTCTGTCACCGTCACCAGCAGTCTGTACAATCGTGTCATAGTCTCGCATGCCGGTTAATAAATACGCCAGCCCAAGCAGTGTCCCGCCGCCGATACCGGAACCGCCGACCCGCTCCTGTCTGCCGTCAATAACATAATGAATGGATGTCCCAGTTCCGACATTCACAAACAAATAACCGTCCCCAAGTGTACGTTCTTGCTCATGCGCCAAAAATCGATGCCCTTCATTGTGGCGTCAAATTCTACAACAGTCATGGCCGAGGTGTGAAGCTTACTCGCCAATACCTTACTTTTTCCGCCAGTTATACATATAGACGGATGATCAAAATCATTTTCTATCCACGCTGCGGCTTCATCCATGTCACGAGACCGGAACGACCGATAGCCAGCGCTTTCATTTTCTGTGTACGCCACTTTTATAAGGGTTCCGCCAGCATCAATACCGATTTTCGATGATTGCATATTTCGTACCCTCCGAATCTAAAATCCTGTTGGCAGTTGTTTACCAGTTTCATAGTATGTGAGTTTCCGTTTGTAAAAATTCCTTATTAGCCAAATAAGCCAAGCCTTCCTCCGATAATAGCTGCGGCTGCCAGCAAGCACACGAATATCAGGCGGCTAATTGTCAGCAGATAATCGTTAGTATCCTTCTTATACTTTTTCTCCATCAGTGCTCATTATCGGGCTAGATTGTTTTCTTTAACTTTTCAATTTCATCTTTTTCAAGGTGTGTCAGATCGGCGACAACATCAACCGAGAACCCTTTCCTTAACATTTCAGCAGCAATTTCTTGCTTTGCTGCTTGCTCGCCTTCAATTCGTCCCTCTTTTTTTCCTTCTTTTTTCCCTTTCTCCTCATAGGAAATCGTAAGTTCCATAACCTTTTCACCGTCATCCATTTTGCCAATCTCTTCGTGCAATTCTTTTTCCTCCTTTTCATTCAATTTTAAGTAACTTTCGAAAAACCGTATATCAAATATTCCTTAGCTGGGTTCAACTGCATTCTCACTAACATCCGCAGAAATTCCTTTTTAACCTCAATCCGTTCATCACTAGAATATCCCATTTTGCTGAGCAATGCTGCAGCAGCAGGGTTATTTGATTGGATGTAATTACGCCAATTCTTTTTCCTGAGTTCCAGTTTCAAAAAGTTAAACGTCAGGACATGAAAGAAAGGAAACGCGATTGTGAATGTATCCTGCTCATCACGTGTTTCGTCATAACTGAAAACAGCAATTGGCACAATAGGCTTGCGGTACTTATTATACAGCAAGCTATAATAATGAAACATCCGCTCATGGAAGTTCCGCTGCACATAGCTTTGCGGTTCGACATGGATGATGATAACGGAATCCTCGCCCTTTAGTTTAGTTTCAACAACGATGTCAAGTCTCCGGGTGTCACCTTGATGCAAATCCGTATGCACTTCTTCAGACAGCAATGTCGTGTGATGATAATCAATATGTCTGTGAACATCCGGGAAAAATACAGCGATGAATTCTTTGAAAAATGTCTGAATGAGATCTTTGAACAGCAAATCATGATTGGTATACTCGGAGGTTTCTGTTTGTTCACGTACGATAGTGGCTAATTTCATTTTAGCACATCCTTTTGGGGGGAATGAAGTGGCATGACTGAGGGTGTAAACACTATAAAGAGTATATCATATAACGCCACCAGGAACAATTGTTCTATTAATTTTTTAAAATATTTCTTCCCTTAAGCTATGTTCATTATTGCCGTTATCCGTTATACTATAGATAAAGAAAGCGGCCGCCAGTGCGAACACCAGCGGCCGTGTACAATAGCCCTTCAAGGGGCGGCTCACATGCTTTGTGATCCTTCAACATCACCCTACATGCTCGCCAGGCTCATAGGTGGTTATTTGTTTTGGTCAGACAGTATCATCGCCACCAGTGTTCCGAACGAAATCATCAGCACCAGCGTCTCAAATACTGTTATACCGCACCACCCCCCTTCTTAAAGGGAGTGAGCCACCACCCCGTAAGCCTTCTTGTACAAATTCTATTTTACCAGACATATGCCATAGTTAAATAGAACATTTTAACTGTTTTTACACTTCTTTTCGTTGAAAATAAACCAAACCTGCAGCGAAAAACACCAGCAGACTGCCGCCTACAACCGTCAGCACTTGATCCCACGGCACATAAAAGACACTGTCCGACGCCCTGCCAGCATACATCATCAGGAATGGCTGCCCCCAGGGATAATACGGACCGAACTGTTCAGAATTCACCGCCAATATCGAAGGCAGCGTGAAAATAACATTGACTGCAAACGGAGCAGCAAAGCTTTTCCAAACCGTCGACATCCATAATTGCAGGGCCACAAGTGGAAACGTGGCAACCCAGCCCCCCAGTACACTTTTCCAGATGATCATCATTGGGAACGGATCAGCAATTCCTTTCATGACGCCAGCCATATAAACCGCTCCGAGGAAAAGCATCTGAATAATGAAAACGGATGCAATCAGCAGGAGATATTTCGTAAAGAAAACACTTCCTCTAGTAACCGGCAATGACAGAAATTGCTTCCAGCCACCTGCCTGATGCTCATACCGGCAGATCAGGCCGGCCAGCACTCCTGTCATAAGGGGAAGAAACAACAGTGCATATGGCAGGATCATGAACTGCAGCAGCAGGTACCACGCATTCACATCTGCTTCCATCCCAGTGATATTTGTCATTAGACCGATCATCAGACCGATTGCCGGACCGACAAACAATACAGGCAGCATTCCAGATTTTCGGAATTTAAACCACTCTGACTGTACGACGGATAAAAACATATCAGGTCACATCCCTTCGGACAAAATCAATCATACCGGCCAGATATAAAAGAAGCCCACAGCTAATCCCAAGCCAAACAATCATGAGCGGTTCCGCCCAGCCATTCATTAATGCCGGCCACTTCCAAATCAGCCAGTCCGGTAAATTATAGGCCATGTAGGTCAATATGACGCCAATCACACCTGCAGTAACAGGTACACCCTGATTCCGGCTTACCATTGCCAGCCACAGATGAACAGCCAGCACTGGCAAGGCTGCAAAAATGGATAAAACCCATATGTGAGCACATCGAGATATGGAATCTGTTCACCTAAATTAAGGTAAATTCCATAACCAAGTGTAAATAGCGTCAGCAGAAGTGATGCCACGAATAACAGAATCGCAAGCACAGAAAACTTTGATAGATAAATCGTCATTTTAGGTACAGGCATGGCAATCAACTGTTTCCACGCGCTTGTTTCATTTTCAATGCTGGCCATCAGCGATGATAAAATAACGATACCCAGCACTAGCGCAAGCGGAGTGAACATGTTCACATTTGCCAGATAGTAGCTCCAGTTATCGTCACTTTGCTGGAGCAGGTATTCCTTTCTCAAGCCGTAATTTACCATTTGCAGCGCGACTACCCCTAATGGACCCACTAACGTCAGAAGCCACAGTCCTTTCCGTCTTATTTTCAGAAAGTCTGATCGCAGCAGCTGGCCAATCATATGGCATTCCTCTTTGTCATTTGGAGAAAAATGTCCTCGAGTGAACGTTTTTGCTCTTCTACGCGATATACCGCAATCCCTTCCTCGACAAGCGCACGAATAACCTGTGCCACGTATTCGTCCGAGTGTTCATGCAAATAAAGAAGTCCGTCTTTGCTCTCTGCTTTGATGCCCCAACCTCAAGTGCCTGGCTTGCCTTTATGCCGTCATGCACGCGCAGGATAATATTCTCTTGAGCATGCTCACGCAAGGCATCAATGGAATCCTGAAAGATTATCTTCCCATCCGAAATAATACCGACAGATGTTGCAATCTGATCAATCTCAGATAGCAGATGACTTGATATTAACACCGTCATTCCAAACTCGGAGGGCAGGCGTTTTAATCAGATTACGGATTTCAATGATGCCTGAAGGATCCAGTCCATTTGTCGGCTCATCAAGAATCAAAAGCTTTGGCTCGTGCAGCAGCGCAATGGCAATCCCGAGACGCTGCTTCATCCCAAGAGAAAACTCCTTTACCTTTTATCGGCCACATCACTTAAACGGACAATCTCCAGCACTTCGCCGATCCGAGTCTTGGGAGCACGATAAACTTTCCGGATAGCCTCAAGGTTTTCCTTCGCAGTCAGATGCGGGTAATACGATGGATTTTCAACAAGTGACCCGACTTGTTTTAAAATAGCAATCCTCTCTTTTTTTAAATTACGGTTAAAAATGTGAATCGACCCGGATGTTGGTTTCACCAGTCCCAACAGCATCCGGATGGTGGTTGTTTTACCAGCCCCGTTCGGACCAAGAAAACCGTAGACTTCCCCTTCTGGTATAGCCATGCTGATAGCATCCACAGCCGCCTCGTCGCCAAACTGTTTGACCAAATTGTTTGTCTGTATCACATATCCCATTAATTTCACCTCATACTTCATGATACATGCCTTTATTTAAGACCTGATTCAATAAAGGTTAAATTTTGTTTAAAAGAGGGGTGACGTATCAACCTAACACCCTGTTCCCAAATTACCTTACTTTGGCATAAATGCATGTATCTCTAAGTCCATTTCCATCGACTGCAACGTCATCATTTTTAATATACCTTCCAATATATAACCCAACTTTTCAGGAATCCTCCGACTCTTTTTGTTTTTGAATCACAACGTATTTCTACCCTTCGTGCTTTTAACTCACCAAATGCAAAATTAGAAATTCCTTGTACAGCTTCAGTTATGTATCCTTTGCCACTATATCGAGTATCAATCCAATAACCTATTTCGAACTTTGGTATATCCCAATTAATACGATGAAGTCCTGAAGATCCAATAAATTCCCCAGTTTCTTTAATAAAAATATGTAGTCTCAAATCGTTACGACTTATAAACTCCGTATAAGCATTTCTTGTATTAACCTCGCACTGTTCTTCTGATTGTTCGCTATGAACAAATGGCATCCAAGGTTTAAGTTCGTTAATTGAATTTTGTATAGCATTATAAACTGCTTTTCCATCCCCAGGCTTTGGAATTCTAATTAGCAATCTTTCAGTATAAAATTCAGTTGGAAACTCAATCAGTATCGGATTCATTCGACAGTCACCTTATCTGACAGTATTTTGTGTTCATTATTAGTAAATTGCTCCCGTTTGCCTAAGATGCTTTATAGCCACCCGAATGTTAAGCAAATAAGAGACTACCCCTGAAATGTATAAGGTGAAGAAGAATTCAATAGGCTTTCTACTCCACCAGGATGAAAAGGCATTAATTCATTCGCAGTTTGTATATCTATCCATTCAATTTCTAAAATCTCTTCTTTATCTTGTATAGACGCTTCTCCGTCTATAATCTCCGCCTTAAATGTTATAAATATAGCATGATGTCCTCTTTCTTTAAAAAAGGCTTCGTTCACCGCAATAATATTTTGAACCTCCACCGTCAAACTTGTTTCTTCCTCTGCCTCGCGAATAACTGCCTGTTCCAACGTTTCGCCATGTTCAACTGCTCCACCCGGGAGTGACCAGCCACTACCTCTGTTATTCACCATCAAGACTTTTTCATTGTTTTTATCATGGATAAGTGCGTATGCTACGTCAACCCTTTTCATTTTTAGCCTTCACTCCCTGAAGTTTAGTTTTTTCAACTAATAATATATTATTTCGAGTTTGTGGAACTTTTCTCCCAATTAGATTGGTATAATATCTAGCACAATGAAGGAATAATGGGTGTAATACTTATTCCCCAAGAGTGCCCATTCTTGAAGAGAGGTTAAGAGTAATTTAGATAGCCAGTCAATTCATTTTCTAGAAGATTTGTGCCTTTTAACCATTTTTTAAAATCAATTTCCAACACTTCTCCATTAGGGATTGCAGTTAAAATTTTATGTTCTTCAAATATGTATGTAAAAGTATGAAGTGTTCCGAAAAACTCATTATAAGCTTCGTTATACAAAGGTGTAGAAGCATCCCTAAAAGTGTAAAAGGCTTGTCGGACATTTTTGTTTTCTAAATTGCTTTGAGTTAGATAGCTTAATCGCCCTTGGGTACCCTCTAAATGTTCTCGGTTTAATTGGCTCATCTCTTCTCTTTGAAAATGATTCGTACAGAATAACATTTTTTATTTTCTCGTACCTTGATATCAAATGGAGATTCTTCAACCACGACTGTATTACCATCGGAATCGCCAATTGAAAAATTATAACTCCAAGCTCCAAGAATGAGGCAATTGTTTAATCATATTGACAGCTTCATCTGTATTCTTACATGTATCAAGTAGTATTCTTATTATACTTCCCGCAGTGAGTCCATTCTGTGTTTCTTTACTATTAACAAAATGCAAAGCAACAGCAAGCCCTTTTTCATTAACTCCTTCTGTGCGCCCCATTTCATGCAAGCTATGCCCGATACTTGCGTACCCTTCATTTGGTTGAGTAAAAACAAGACGAGCATCATAGACCTCAGGCGAGAAATCATAGTTTCTGACAAGCATTTTACTGTTGACAATAGAAGAACAACCCATACCCTGGATTTCAGGAGTTCCATAACCACTAAATAGTGCAGCCCTTTTAAATGGGATATCCATTGCATCAACTATCCCATGCAATTCTTCATTAAATGAGGAGCATGTAAGGAATATATATTCTTTAATCCAGTTAAGTCTATTTCATCTTCATTTACAATTTTTGAAAACATTTCGATCAATGATTTATTCATCTGCTTACCTTGGCAATAACTAATATTGTAAGAAGTACCTCGATATTGCTCGATAGAAATTTTAAAAGGTATCATCCTTATCCTCGCTTTCTAATAGCTTATTCCACAAAGAGGATCTTATAAGCGATATTGGCGCTAATTCTTATTAGAGATTAGCGCCCTTTTGCTCAACTATGACTATCATTCTTTTTGCTCAAAAGTAAGTGCTGCTTCCCATTACTCCACCACCAATGACTGCGCTAATACTCCCAATTAATATCCAGTGTGTAGACAAATATATACCTACCATAAGTATTAATAAGCCGACAAAAACATAATAATGCCTATTTTCATATCCCCCACCTCAGTTCAATAAACCTTACTCCTAAAATGACCTAATGAGCCAATAAAGGAAGCAACCTTTGTTCCCAATAAGCGCCCTTTAGTTGAATATTTTTCGTGTTATTCTTTTTCGGTAACTTTCAGCTGTCTTGCATTTATAAAAAATGCGTTACCAATTATGAAGATACCCAAAGAAATGAACATTGCTATCCCAGAATATTCATCATCAAATATTGTAGTATTAATTAAAATGACAACCATCATCAATACAAGTGATATATATAAGCCGATAATATATTTCATTTATGAACCCCCTTATATGACCCTTAAGATTACTTTTTACTTTTATTCCCAAAGTTAAAAATTTTCATAAAGTAAAATATTAGAAACAACAATTATTCCTATAATGGCATAAGCTTTTTTTGGTGCATCAAAAATAAATATTATTATTGCAAAAAAGACAAAGAATGTAATAGCTCCTATATAATTTCTTTTTCTACCACTCATATTTTCATCATTTCTCTTTATACCAAATACCTCGAAAAGAAAAACAATGAAAATAGCTATATTCCTATTATTATAAAATTAGTTTTAGGGAGATCAAAAGCAAAGATAATAATCACTAATATAATAAACATAATAATAGCTTGTAAATACTCTTTTGTTTGTTTTTGTTCTTGAACATAATATCCTCCCCTAAACAATCTGGACCTTATATGTCATATTGTCGGCCATTCCTTATTAGTGTATAGCGACCTTTTACGGAAGAACTTCACTCCTATCTTTTTAGAGCAGACTTAACAAATTCGGTTTTTACTTCTGCATATTTATGTTTATTATTATTATTTGCCCTTGATAATTTCATTTTTAGTTGCTGATATTCAATTCTAGCTTTATCATTGCTTCTTAGGTAGTCTCTAAATTTGAGTTGTAACTGCGCCCGATAATTTAAGTGTATTACTTCACAAAGATTTTTTATAAGTAACAAAAATGGGATCAACAAAGAACCAATAAAATAAACAGTGCTATTCCGATTGTTACAAGTATGTTTTGAAAGGGTGAGCGAAATTTGGCAAAGGTCATCATTGGTAGAATAGTCAAAGAGACAAAAATGCAATAAGAGTTGCGCTCTTTCCTGATCAAATCTGGCGAGATAATTGAATAGATTATACAATCCTAAAGGCTTTCAGGGGATCTAATAGTATGGTGATTTTGTTTTGCAAAAATGTGAAAAATGTAATGAACAATTTAGTTGGAGTAAAATCTACTTGCGCCCTTTGCAGAAAATTCAAATTACATAATTCCCAATACTTCATCTTGCATAATTTCATAAAAACGCTCCGGCTCCTCAATAAAAGGGGTGTGGGATGAATTTTCAAAGGTGAACATTTTCTTGTGTGGAGCTGTTATCGATTCATAAAAACGTTTAGCCTGGGTGTGTGTTGTTTGATAATCATGCTGACCCTGAAGTATAAAGACTGGGAGGTTAAGCGTTGGAACAAGTTCTACTAAATCAGTTGTTGCCATGACATGACCTAACCATTGGTAACTGGAAAAACTCCCTCGAATAATATTCATCCGTTCTTTAAGAGTATAATTTGGACAAGAAAAAACATGTCGTAGATTTTCAAAACTTGAGTATCCATCACGTTTAAAACCAACTCCATACTTGTTTGTATATTTTGCTCTAACTGCGCCGTATGTACGATTCTTATAGTAATTTTCATCAAATATTACTTTTTCTATTTTTTTAGCCGCACGCTTATCGTTCTGATTTATTGCCGTTTTTAAGATAAAATTATATGTCTCATTCTCGGATTCTTTTGCTGCTCCCACTTGACCAACACCTATATAAGCATGAAAAAGTTCAGGTTTTTTATTTGCTACAAGACTTCCAAGGTAGGTACCCCATGAATGTCCAAGCAGAAATACCTTTTCTTGTGAATGTTTTTCTCTCAAATAGTTAACGACCTGAATCGTATCATCAACTAGCTGTTCAACAGTCAGTGGCTTATCGGTTTCTTTATCATGGTACGACATTCCTGCACCTCTTTGATCCCAATAACAGACGTCGAAGAACTGTTCAAGCCTGGTACCATGAGCTTTAATGATTGGGTAAATTGGAAATCCAGGACCACCATGTAAAAATAATAACAATGGTTTTCCTTGATTTAAAGACTCCATGATCACCCCTTGTCGTAATCCATTAATTTCTAAATATTCCTTTGTTATTGTTCCTTTTTCATTTTTCTCGATCATGTTATTCAAAGGTTTTTCAAAAGACTTTAAAAGCACCATCTCATGTCCCCCCTTCCTTTTGTATATTTCTATACTTCTTAATTGCTGAGTTCCTTCTTAAGCAATGTTGCACATTTCAGCAACATGAACTATTATAGTGATAGGTAAGCCTTTGAAGTTATCGCCAGCTTCCCCCCCCACCTCACACCGCACGTGCAGCTTTCACCGCATACGGCGTTCCAACTAATCCAATTTCAATTAATCATCGGCACTTTGTGTGCCTCAATTCTTCCGTTTCAATAAGTCGGTGCCGTCCAGTGGAAGGTGAACCTCTATTAGTCTTACAAGAACCTTATTGTCCGTTAAAGATTTGCCTTGCATGATTAAATGAATCTTTTATTAGCCTAGTGGCTATCCCTCCACGTTCATTACACGTTTCAGCGGTACTGCGCCACCACTTTCACTGATATGAAGAAAAGTTATACAGTCGCTATTCTCACGATCATTTTCCTTTTCAACGCCTCACCGGGAGTAAGCCCTCCACGTTATCAGCTTACAACGTTGAATTATGTCTATTGTGGAACAAACTTAGGTGCTTCCTATGAGCCTGTTAGCCTTGCGTGTGCCTATAACACAAGGTGGATTTTCATATAATCGATTCTTACTCATCCACAGCTAACCCTACATGTGGTAGTAAATACATTTCTATATAATGCGCGTCTATACCCGTACATTCAGAAGTTCGTCAGCAATACATTATCTTATTGTATTTTACATTGCATTCTCACCATATCTGTTCAACCCAAGCACTATGATTTACACCACCCCATCAGGTAGGCTTTCGTCAGCCGAACTGTTACGGTAAATTCTCGCGCCTATTGGCCGAGCTTATAACACACTCCTTCTTACTAAACAGCGTGCTATTCGACGCAGGGGGAGCCTTTCAGAGCGTTACTTTTTCATTCGACTCCTCGACATAACCCTTCAGTTAAAATAAAATTGAAACTGCCTGACCTTTACCGAAATTGTGTGGCCACATTTCATTTGAGCCAGGAACGTTTCGCACCAATTACCGCGCCCTTTTATTGAATAACCTTGGACAAGCTCAACCATCAAAAAAGCTTTTAATTTATCTTCCCAGTCAGGGCTTCCTGTAAGCACGGCTGACTGAAAAGCAGAAGAACTGTTTGAAAGCTTAACTGTTTCGTATCCGTAGATGTCGTTGAAAAAGACCGCCAACTCCGTTTTATTTCCTTGCTTATCTTCTGCATAGAAAGCATATGTAAGTATGTAAGCCGTTGAACCTCCCTTGCCACCTAAACTTTTAAATCTTTTTGGTTTTTCTTTCCGTCCATTGGCCACTCCATAATTGGCTGTAAGTGCTCCCAAATACGAAATGGAAAATACAATCCTTCGTTCATTTTCCGTACAATTGAAACATATTCGAAAGTCGTAGAACGGACAAATCGTTTGGACGACAGCCTATCAAATTCGATATTGTGCCATGCTTTTATGTTAACCTGACTCTTATAAGAATCATTAATATCTTGAATGAGTTTATCATGAATTTTAATGGATTCTTCAATGTAGGCTGCTTGTGACATTTCCTCAATGTATGTCGCTATCTCTTTCGCATCCTTTTTATCATGAATATCAAGCCCCTTTTGATGTGCAATTTCATATGGAATAAAAGAGCTGATACAAAAGGATAAATTTGCTCATGTTTAGACAACTGAAGCTTATCAAAATTAGCATTTATTCTGTCGAGTCCAAGCCGCATCATCAAGAATTCTGTGTTAGCATTTGAACTGTGGGACATCATTCCTTTTGCAATCTCCATCAATGAAACAGTTTGGTTTTGCAAAAGTCCTTGTTCTTTCATGGTTTTCAACCAGGCTTCGTGAGCGCCGCCATCTGTCCCAGGTATATAAAACCGTGCCAGATCATCTGTTTTAATTTTTTCGGCTGGATTAATTTCACTATGTGCAGCTTGTTGAGAATATTCAATGGCTATAATAATCTTCACTGTGCTTGCCAATGAGAGCAATTGATCAGATTGAACATCCGCAAGGCTTTTTCCATTTTTATAATGGAGAGTGAGGATCTCTCTGGGTTTTTAGCAATAAATCTCAAAACATAATCTGCATCAGGTTTTTGTCCATTGATTTAACCAAAGGAACCCCATTACTAACAAAAGAACAACTAAACCAATAGATATAGCGATATAAAAAAACATGGAATCTACCTTTCAGGTAATAATAACGTGGTTAAGGATCATATCGATTAAACTTGAGCACTATTCTTATTCCTGATTCGCGCCCTTTTCTTGAATAAGCTCTATTCACTCTAAAAGTAATTTGTAATTATCTTCACCCATCCAAATATTGCAAGTATGATTATTATCAGCCATAAAAATCCAACACGTAAAATTCTTGGAATAGAAAACCAAAAAGATACAATCTTTAATGATGTGCTATCTTCGTTATTTTATCATCTTTAATTTTGACCCCTCCTTCTTTAGCAAAGTGTCCTGATAAAGCAACATTGGGCGCAATTCTTATTCAGTGAAAGCGCTCCGATAGTTGAAGATAAAGATAAATCACCTGATTGTTATAAAAAGTTACCAATAAACTCCTTTATTGAAACAGAAAACATAACGAGTGCTGTAACAATGTATAGATACCCCCACTTTCTTTTATCTTCCTTAACTATTTCTAAACCACTAAAAAAGAAAAATACAGTTAAAAATAAAGGAAAAAGACTCTCCGAAATATTAAAATTATCTATAGAAAAATAATACAAGCCAAGAGCTATAGCAGTAATTGCCATAACTATATCTATTTTACGTAACATTTTCATTACCGCCCTTATTCAACAATAACCCCTTATACATGGAACAGGCACTAAGTCTTATTCCGGAATGCGCCCGATTGCTTAAATATGGACTATCACAAAAATGAATTATTTACCCTTAGCCTATCTCCATTGCATCCATCATTTACGCATAAACAGAAAAAGACCACACGATTAATAACATACTTACTAATCCCCACACAGTGGCTCCTACAATCCACCAAACAACAGGTTTAGTTGATGTCTGTTTGCCCTCCATAACGTCCTTGTTTTCTATTGCTAAAGCAACTCTTTCCTCCATGCTTTTTTCATTGACATAAGGACAAAAAATCCTACTAGGATAAAACCAACCGTTATCCAAAGTAACAAATTCATTTTAACACCCGATTTCTTATAGGTTACTTTCTACCCCAGTTATTCTAAATTATGTTGTAATTGAAACCTAGTCTTTTATTCCGCTAAATGGCCCTACAATGGTAAATTGGCAATGTCTTATATTCCAGAAGTGCGCCCAATTGTTGTTTTCCCAAATCACATTTCTCCTATTCCATAGGCAAGAACACTAAACAAAACTTATTATTGTTAAACCTCCAACTGGAATAGAAAAATTTTTGTTATTTTTGAACTCAATGATAGCTGTGGTTGCCCCTCCTAGACACAGCACTAACCATACAGGTATAAACAATGCATCGGCAACGTTTACTGGTAGTAAAGTGTAACCGCTAGTTAGAAAAAACACCCATTGAAAAATCAATAGTCCTACTACTACATAAGAAATTTTTAAAAGGGCGTTTTCCCTTTTCACTTTTTCTAATAGCTACAATTGCAGGTACAATAAACATTGAAAGTACAATGACACCTACAATCACTAAAAATATTAATGAAATTGTAATGATTAACACTTCCTTTCATACGCTATCTTTTAAACAATCTGGCCCGATTATCGAACACAGGTTAATGCTACTCTTCAATTAATCGTTTCGCTAATAAGACTATATCCCTTTTCAAATCATAAATTTATTTTAACATAAAAATTCAGAATGTATTGTGAAATCCAGAAACAATTACGATTTAAAAACTGGTACTACCTTAGAAATATGATGTCATTCCAATCATATTTCTTGTTGGGTAAGTTTTTCCATCAGCTGATTTATAGGGTTCACAAAAATTGTAAAAGGTCCTCAGTATAGTTAAAGCATATTGGGCGTATTTTGGGTTTGGGTTAAAATTTACGTAAATATAACTTTTGCCATCACTTCTGGCAGATACAAGGGGTCTTTCGAGAATTGATAATCTCCGTCTGCTTTGTTCCATAAATGCACTTACGTATCAACCGTCTCCCCTTGGGGCTTCTGCTTCATTCTTTTAATTCGGACGACCGTCCCGTGTTCACCCGATTCCATATTCCAGTCCAGCCCCATTTGCCTAACCATCATATCGACAATAGACAACCCAATGCCAACACCTTTTTCACCTGCGTTACCATAAATGCCCGGTCCGTGGTCGGTAATGACAATGACATCATAGCCGCTGGCAGACTCTGTTGTCACACCGATGTACCGGCCTTCTTTGGCATAGCGGATGACGTTCTGCAATACGTTGTCCAGGATCCTGTCCATCCATAACGGATCAACCAGCCATTCATTCTGTTCAAATGGCCCCAAATTGACATCGATATCAAAGCTTTCCTGCTCAAAAAGCGGATACCAAGCGGCCAGGGAAGTTCGGACATGACGGAGAATATCCGTTTTTTGAGGCTGATATTTCATTTTGCTTGCCGTTAAAAGAGTGTAGGACATAAGGTTTTCCATCAATCTGTCAATATGATCAATAGAGCCTTCCAGCCTGTGAAAAGCTTGATAAACGTCATTGGACAAGCCCTCATTAGAGATAGTATCTATCTGCGCCCGCATCTTCGTTAAAGGCGTTCGCAAGTCGTGTGACAGATTAGCAATCAGCTCACGCCGAAGCTGTTCTTCCTCCTGTTCCCGCTGATGGCTTTCCCGCAGTTCATGAACCATATTGTTGAAGGCCGTTTCAAGCTGGCCAATTTCGTCATCCTTTTTTACATGAATCGAAACCGGCAGATTGTCAACGTCCCGTACAGCCATCGCTTTCTGCAAATACAGCAGTCGTTTTCGGATACGTCTGAAAAAGAAAAGGGACACAATGATAAACAAAATAATCAGTACCAGAGATGTGATGGATAATATCTTAGTCTTGTCACTGCTCGCATTTTCCATAATCATCCTGGGAATCTGAAAAACGATAAATCCCTGATTATGCTCTTGTCCAAGAAATGCTACGACCGTATATGGATTGCCGTCATATCGTTCCTTAATAAACTCCGCTGTATAGACCGGATCCCACTCTGCCGGTAAATCTTGCGTAACATTAAGCTCGGCAGACAGATGACCGTTATCATTCACCCAAAACATAGAGGCTTCCGGATAAGCCTGCTTCCATTCCTTGAATAGTTGCATGACAGTGTCTTCTGTACCATTTTAATCCCACCAGCATCTTGATGCCACTTATCTTCAATCCCGGCGTAGCCCCGTTCCACATCTTCCACACTTGCATTGAGCCAGATAAAACCCGATATTAGCAGGCTGATCTGAACAACGAAAAGCGCCATTAGGATTATTAGAAGATATTTTGCCTGCAATGATTTGAAAAATCTCATTTTCTCACCCTGTACCCGATGCCACGAATCGTTTCAATAATTGCTGGCTGGGCCGGATCCTTTTCGATTTTTTCCCGCAAGTGGCGAATATGGACCATCAATGTCTTGTCACCATCAATATAAGACTCCCCCCAGACACCTTCATACAGCTGCTCTTTCGTTAGAATCTGATTCAGGTGACGAAGGAAGTAGCTGAAGATCTGGTATTGCTTCCCGGTCAGTTGAATCTCTTTTTGTTTCATTATTTATAATTTGCAGATCCCGAGTATTGACTGTTAAGTGCTGCAGAAGCAGATCCTCATCCTGCTTGTTAAATCGCCTCAGCAGTACCTCAATCCGTGCTGTCAGCTCCTCGGGATGGAAAGGCTTTGTGACATAATCATCGGCAAACTGGAGCCCCTCAATCTTATCTTCTATTGCCGTTCGGGCAGAAAGCATTAATACCGGCAGATCCTTTCTGGCCTCTTTGATGCGTTTTCCAATCGAAAAACCATCCAGACCTGGCAGCATCACATCAAGAATAATAACATCCGCTTCCATTATGTAACGATCCGCTTCTTCCCCGGATATTAGCCATGTAACGTCGTAACCGTTCGCCTTCAGAATTCCTGTGACCCATTGTCCAATATCCATCTCGTCCTCTATGTATATAATCCGAGCCAAGTGTATCCTTCCTTTACTATATGACTTCATATTATAGCAGTCTGTTATTTTTATTTTAAGTCAAATTTTATTTTTTGAGGAGCCATTAATTTTCTTTTTTTTGAAAGTTGTCATAGAATAGAAGTAATGTTATAAAAAGGATGATCTGCATGACGAAGGTACATAGTGAAATCACCCAATTCCGCGGCACCCATTATGATTTCGGCTATGCACAGGGGCTCTCGCTTCGTGATTCAGCCGTGCTGCGCAATCGGCAGGACAGCTGGCGCATTCGGAAACCCCGATTTCAAACCGATGAACAGGACGCCAAAAGGGCATTTATGCAATTTGCCCCGGGTATCTGGGATGAACTGACCGGTATGCGTGATGCGCTTGGTGTGCCGATGACGGAAGTACTCCGCGATTTCGGCCATTACCGAGTAAACGCAAAACCAAGCGGCTGTTCCATTTTGACAGGGACTGACTTTATGGTGCGTAATTACGATTATCAGCCGCAGACGTATGACGGGCGTTACAGCTTCTTTCAGCCAACGGATCGGGGGTATGCCATTGCCGGCCCCGCTTCCCGTGTCACCGGCCGCATGGATGGCATGAACGAACATGGACTTACCATGGGGTATAACTTCATGCAGCGGCTCAAACCCGGTGACGGCTTTGTCTGTCACATGATTGGGCGAATGATTCTGGAAACATGCGCCACCGTCGATGATGCCATTCAGCTGCTGAAGGAACTTCCTCACCGCGGTTCGTTCAGCTATGTTGTGTTGGATCGACATGAAGAAACATACGTCATTGAAGCATCGCCACGATCAGTCGAAGCACGAAAATCCAATGCATGCACGAATCACTTTGAACTGCTCACCCATGAAAACCGCCACCATCTCGATGACTCGCGCCGGAGGTTAAACTTAATTCAGCAGGAAAACAGCACGTCCATTGACGCACATGCTGCATTCCGGCTGTTGAATGATACGGACAAAGGGGTATTTTCCGATTTGTACAAAAGCTGGGCAGGCACGATTCATACTACCGCCTACTTTCCAAAAGAACGGAAAGCCTGGTTTGCATTAGGCGGCAATCAGGAACCAGTTGTATTTGACTTTGCCAACTGGCTGCAAGGGGAGGATATGCAAACGGAATCGGTTCATGGGGAGCTGGATACCCAGCTGGGGATCGCCAATACGGACTAGTTCTATAACAATAATCGAAAATCAGCTTAGAAAAAGTGACATGATTCAGGAAAAATTTCTTTGAATTCATGCCACTTTTTCGCGTTTGGCTACGATTATAATTAAAAGAGGTATAGTTGGCAGCTTCCACTGTTTTCTGCCATTTAAGTCACTAATTCTTGAAATCTGCTTGACAGTTTTGCTGCTTTTACGACCTTAGTGTATTAGTGCATCGGTAAACAGTTGCCAGAATTGCTGTGTGTTGAGCTGCTGGGCGAATTGGGCGTTTGGTTTTTGGTCTGTTCTGCTATCTGCGTCGATAACAGTCATGCCATAAGTGAATTCGCCTTTTGTTTCCACGTCAACCCGCACATTCTCCAGCTGGAACATGGTCGGATCAATCAGATATGCAATCGGACACGGATCATGAAGAGCAGCGCCGGCAAATTTCCCTTTGTAAGCACCGGAATAAAAATGAAGCATATCCGTTACGGCCGTTGCTGCAGGCGTGTTTATCGCTGCCAATTGCTTCATTCGCTCGTCCGTAGCTAGCGCCTGATGGGTTACATCAAGTCCAAACATGGTGATTGGCGTGCCGCTTTCGAACACTGCTTTTGCAGCCTCGGCATCCGCATAGATATTGAATTCTGCAGCTGGCGTCCGATTGCCGTATGTACCGCCGCCCATCACTGCAATTTCCTTGATGCGGGAAATTATCCGCGGTTCCTTTCTCATAGCCAGCGCGATATTCGTCAATGGACCTATCGCTGCAATGCTGATATCACCATCTGATGCCATGATCTTATCAATGAGGACATCAACAGCGTGGGCGTCGACAGTTTGTTTGACCGGCTGTTCTGGAAGGGATGTGCCGTCAAGACCGCTTTTGCCATGCACATGAGCCGCTTCTAATTTCTCCCTAACCAATGGCCGGTCAGCCCCTTTGGCAACTAACGTGTCGTCAAGACCAGCAAGTTCGCATACACGAAGCGCATTGATCGTGTTCTTGTCAACACCAACATTACCTGCAACGGTCGTAATCGCCTCTATGCTAAGGTCGCTCACATCGGAAGCCGCTAATAGAATAGCCATAGCATCATCATGGCCCGGATCACAATCAATAATCACTTTTTTATTCATCCTGTCACCTCTCGCTCGTAGTGGTTTAACGTCACTCTAATTCCCGTCAGGCGGGGCTATGTACACCCGTAAGTGGAATCAGTGCTCTAGTGCTATCATAGCAGAATTTGCAATCATCATATACCTTTTACTTGTAATTAGGTTCTACTAATCCTTGCCCATTGTACTCTTCAGCACTACGGTTGCTCTAAGGTAACATAGCCAAAAGCTATTATCTTGCTTTTTATCGCCATATAAGTCACAACGTGATATAGTAACACCTTGACATATTGAAACGTGACATGGTAAATGCGTGAGGAAAATAAAACAGGATAAATTGTTTAAATTGGAGAAGATGCGTTTAAGGAGTACTTCTTCTTGCTGTTTTGATTAGTGGGTGAAATGGAGATTCTATATGGTACAAAATACCTTCTTAACCCTGCGAGGTGAAATATAATGTTTAAACAAATTAATCAAAAAAAGGATCACCTTGATGCAAAGCGACCCTTGCCAACATATACATTAAGCAGTCTTCGGGAAAAATTACTGCTTGAATGGACCTATAACTCAAATGCCATCGAAGGAAATACGTTGACGATAAACGAAACAAAAGTTGTACTTGAAGGCATTACAGTCGGCGGGAAAACGATGCGTGAACATCTGGAGGTTATTAATCATCGTGACGCTATTACCTATGTAGAAGAAATTGTGAAAAAAACGAACCTTTATCGGAATGGCAGATTAAAAATTTACATCGTTTGGTACTTAAAGAAATCAATGATGATTATGCAGGCGCTTATCGCGATCAGCAAGTGTTTATCTCAGGTGCCGAACTTACGCCAGCACCCCCATTTCTTATTAAGGAACAAATGGAACAGCTCATGAACTGGTATGAACAGGAAACGAAAAGGTTGCATCCGATTACTCGTGGTGCCATGTTACATGCTATTTTTGTCGGGATCCATCCTTTTATCGATGGGAATGGCCGTGTATCACGCTTATTACTAAATTTGGAACTCATGAAAGATGGCTTTCCACCAATGTCATCAAAGTCGAAAATCGATTAGATTATTACGAGGCATTGGATAAAGCACATACCCAAAAGGACTATGATGATTTTATTCAGTTAGTCGCAAAGGAAGCAGAGGATTCTTTAGACCTGTATTTAAAGGCGGTGGACTGAAAAAGTTTTGCCGGGTAAAAAGGGAGCTGAGGCTTTGGAAGATGTTATGATTGATATATTAGGAAAACTCGGCATTTGCGCAAATGCCGAGTTTTGCTTATAAGTTCTTCCATAATGTATGCTTTCTGACGTTAGAACAAATGAAAAAGAAAATTTTTACTTTAGACGAATCAAGTACGAAAAGTTTATTATCATTAATTTACGCCAATCTGCATATGGATGTTACATATGATCTATGTCTAAACCAATTAATAACGTTGTTTCATAGTGTCCCTTCGCATGAGGGCTTAAGTAAATAGTTATCCACATCGCTATAATAGAAAGAGAGGAAGTCTTACATGATAGCTGAAATGTACCAGCGGAGAATGAAAGGTACGGTTGTGGCAGCAGTGGCCGTACTTGCTATTATTGCGGTATGGCTTCTTTTTAACTGGCCACACTCCGGGAAGGATTGGCTAGAGGCATCGGTATTGCTTTTACCATTAGGTTTTATAATTGCAGTCGGTTTTACGAGCCGGCATAAGTATCATCAGGTCAAGGACATACATGTACCGGAAGCAGTAGTAACTATAACGGAATTAGATCATCTAGTGATAAAAAAAGATGTGGGCTTTTTCCCGCAGCTGCTTCTGTTTCAGAAAAACGGAACTTTTATCGGCAAGGTTAAACCGGTTCGTGCTCCTTTCTGGCTGTATCCGCTCGACCTGATTCTCAAGGAGCTAACTTTATTGATCTTTCCAGTGACATATGGTTTTTACACAACCGAGAACCAAAAGCTGTTTACCTTCAGACGAAAAGGACTTCTGAATACAACAGTGATGATTTATGCTGAGGATGGAAAGACACTGGGTGTTTATGAACAGACCGATTTAAAAAGTCTCCTGACGATTAAGGGCACCCTTTATGACCCATCAGGTGAGAAACTGCTCCCGGTGAATGTAAAAGGGTTTTCCGGGGATTTCAGATTAAAAGATGAAGATGGCAAGCAATGGGCGCATTTTTTCAATGGGTATTTCCCACATGAATACACTAATCTGTTCCGGGATATCGATAATGATATCGTGGACTTGGCAAAAAATCTTGCGGAGAAGGAAAAACAGCTGCTGATTGCATTGGTTTCCTTTTTATTTGTTCAGAAAAGACAGCGCTAGATTAAAGAGGGCAAAAACGCTTGGATTTCGTATTCAAGCGTTTAAGTTATTTAAAGAAATTTTAAGGGCCTTTGTTAAAAATCAGCTCAATGTTTCTCCGCTCCTTGGAAAAGAAGAACAAGTGGGTTTCTTTTTCGAGGACGTCGCGAACTTAGCCTGCCGTCCTTTTATCCTCGTTATTGAACACGCCTTCTAATGTTTTATTAAACTCACTTGCTTCCGATGCTTTTGCTTATCAGCAACGTATTTTCTCGCTTCGGCAGAAAGATGGGTGTTCATTTTTAAATCCAGAGCGACAGCATGAAGCAACTTTGTAACATCCGATACCCGTTCCCAATCTTCCTTTTGAAGCAGATGAGCAACCAATCTGCCTGCCATATTTTTATCGAAGAAAAGATCTACATATCCGGTTCTTTTTGCAACATCAACTGATAATCTTGCCGTCTTATAGCGATAGCTTGTTCCACCGTATTCATGGTAGTTAGCCTCTTTTTGCAATTCTTCCAGAAAATCTCTATATGACACTGTTTCACTCTGTCTCATAAGCAAAATGGCCTCCTATCCAAAATGGTTCCATTGTATATTAAATTATATACGCTTTTCACTAAAAATGTGAAATAATTGGTGCACATTTAAATCCGGATTTTCTGGATAGGTATGGTACCCACGATACTCCTCAACCATTCTCAGTAATTTTCCCTTGTCACAATTATCAAGTATTGTCGTCTCTTTCAAGTCTATTAAATCCTTTTCCCTGGTTGAAAATATCTTTGCACAAGCAAGCATTTCAATCTCCGGTACATAAACACGGATATTTGAAAACCCCGCGTCCAATTCAAACCGATGCTCCTCAATCCTAAAGTCTTCGGAAGGAGGTACCTCCATTACTCCACCAACTACATGTATATTTAAGTCCTTCAGCAATGACATAAACAGTTGTTCATTATCTGAGGTGAGAACTTCTACATCAATATCCCTTGTTGCACGAAATAACTGATTTTGTGCTGTCATAAATAAAAGTACCCCTGAACCACCTTGCTTTTAAGAACAATGGAAGAAAATATAGCCAAGCCCAGACTAGCAAATACGAAGTGACCAATGACGATAATGATTCCAAGAAACATATCGCTACCAATCAATCCAACACCCCCGGTCCTCTAGCAATAAACGTTGACTCTGTTATCCATCCCGCTTTGCTAAAGACGATGCAAAAAACAAAGCAATACCAAGACATAAAAAAGATAAGGACGGAAACTGCTCTTTAAAGACAAAAACTTCCATCGAATGTTGCAACGAACAGAGAAACACCTATCACGAAAAAAACACTTCCGAGGGTAAGGTTTATTTTTCC
>BBCA01000043.1 GCA_001311805.1 Lentibacillus juripiscarius JCM 12147
TTTCGAGGCGGCGTAGTTTCGAGCAGCGGAATGTATGCATTTAGATACATGAGCAGCGGAGAAACAAGCCAACAAAGAAATTCGATGTGTCATATTTACCGGACTTTTTGAACAACCTCTTTAATCCAATTTCTCATAGAGCATCGCACTATCCTCCAAATGCATGTTCAATTGCTGATATGCTGGATCACGGTTAAGTAAATCATTCTCAATAATCGTGGCTGCGTCATTTCTTGCTGTTTCCAATGCACGGTAATCGTGAACCATATCAGCTACTTTGAACTCAGGCAGGCCACTTTGTTTTTTTCCAAAGAAATCCCCCGGTCCGCGCAGTTGAAGGTCCTGCTCGGACAATTCGAAACCATTATTTGTTTCCGTCATTATCCGCATCCGCTCTTTGCCTGTTTCCCCTTTTGGATCGGCAATCAGAATGCAATAACTCTGTTGCTCGCCGCGGCCGACCCGACCTCTGAGCTGATGCAGCTGGGAAAGGCCAAATCGTTCGGCATCATAGATAACCATAATGGTTGCATTGGTAACATTCACACCAACCTCAACCACTGTTGTCGAGACAAGAACATCCACTTTTCCATCGGCAAATTGTTTCATAATATGCTCTTTTTCGTCCGTGGCAAGCCGGCCATGCATCAAGCCAACACTCACGTCATTCTGGTAAAACTCTTCCAGCTGGCCATACAAATCAACGGCGTTCTGGATATCCAGCTTGTCCGATTCTTCAATCAAAGGACAGACGACATACGCCTGTTCCCCTTCATGCACTCGTTGACCGATGAATTGCAGAATACGTTCGAATGTATTCTCTTTTGCCCAATAAGTTTCGATTTCTTTCCGTCCTGATGGCATCTCATTAATAACGGAGACGTCCATATCCCCGAAGGCCGTGATAGCGAGTGTCCGCGGAATTGGTGTTGCCGTCATGAACAAGACGTCCGGATTCAGCCCTTTCTCACGCAATACACGGCGCTGCTCAACGCCAAACCGATGCTGCTCATCAACAATCGCAAAGCCAAGATCACGAAAATAAACATCATCCTGAATAAGCGCGTGCGTTCCAACGACAATATCTATCTCACCGTTCTCCACTTTTGCAAGCATCTCGCGCCTTTTTTTGCCCTTGACAGATCCGGTCAGAAGGACAAATTGAAGCCCTTTCACCGAATGTTTCCTGAAGGGATTGGAAATGCTGCTCAGCTAAAATTTCTGTTGGAACCATCAGTGCTCCCTGTTTTCCCGCTGTAATCGAGGCATAAAGACAAACTTCTGCTACGGCCGTCTTACCGGAACCAACATCCCCCTGCAGCAGCCGGCTCATTCGGTAAGGAGATTTCATATCGGTTAAAATCTGGTTCAATGCTTTCTGCTGCGCTTCCGTCAGCTCGAACGGAAAACTGTCGATGAATTCCTTGATACGTTCCAGATCATAGTATTGGGCATTCCCCTCCGTCGATTCCCGGTTCCATTTCCGCAGCAATTGCATTTTCAGCTGAAACAGCAAAAACTCTTCGTAAATAAAACGCCGCCTAGCATGCTTTAACTGCACTCTGTTTTCCGGAAATGCATCACCGCTATTGCCTCTCTACGGCCGGGCAATTTATAGGATTCCAAATACACCTCGGGCAGCAGTTCATTCAGTTCATCCTTGTATGTCTGTAAAGCAGTCCGTACAGCTTTTTTCACTTTATAACTTGTTACATCACCTTTGACAGAGTACACCGGCTGAATGGATGCCTGCTGATCGGCCGGTCCTTTCTTAAAATTACTCACGGTAATTTGCAGCCGGTGGGCATCCCATTTTCCTGTCAATGTGACCGTATCACCAATATGGAGCTGCTTTTTGGCAAACGCCCGATTAAACATGACTGCTTTTACGGCTATTTCTTCCACTTCAATCGTAAAGGAAAGCCGGGATTTTTCTTACCATAAAAGTTGAGGGAAGGTTCGTGGACTATCCTTCCCTCAATCGTCACTTTATCCTCATGAATGAGTTCATTTAATGGTTTTAGTTCAAATATGTCATAACGATAGGGAAAATGAAACAATACATCTTCCACAGTATGAATATCCATTTCCGCTAAATCTGCTGCGAATTTTTCTCCTATGCCTTTCAACGCTGTTACTGGTTCATTCAACACGTTCGCTCACACTTTCTAAACCGACGTTCCGAATATTTTCTCTTTTAAAAGCCGCCCTGTCGGGGTGTCTGCAAGTCCGCCTTCTCCTGTTTCCCGGAGGCTTGACGGCATTTGCTTTCCGATGCGGTACATTGCGCCGATAACCTCGTCACAAGGAATCGTGCTCGTGACCCCGGCCAATGCCATATCTGCTGACACAATTGCAAGTGATGAGCCCCCGGCATTCCGCTTAACACAAGGAACCTCCACTAAACCGGCGACAGGATCACAAACAAGACCAAGCATATTCTTCAATGTCATAGCAAATGCTTCAGCCGACTGCTGCGGAGTTCCACCTGCCATTTCGACAATAGCCGCAGACGCCATTGCCCCCGCCGAGCCAACTTCTGCCTGGCACCCTCCGGCAGCGCCCGAGATGAATGAATTATTGGCAACGACAAAACCAAAGGCCCCTGACGTAAATAATAACGAATCATCTGTTCTCGGGTCGGATTCAGCTGATTTTTAACTGCGAACAGCGTACCGGGAACACAGCCCGCACTGCCAGCCGTCGGTGTTGCACAAATCGTTCCCATCGCGGCGTTGACCTCGTTCGTGCCCATCGCTTTGCTAACCGCATCCATGACAATTTGGCCGGATAGTGGGGTATTCTCTTTCATATATTCCTGTACTTTCACCGCATCACCGCCGGTTAGTCCCGTAACCGACTCGACCCCTTGCAGGCTGTCTTCCACCGCTTTTTCCATTACATCCAGATTCTTTTCCATTTCGGAAAAACTTCTTCGCGCGATTTTTCTTTCATTTCCATTTCCTGGCGAATCATCACTTCCGAAATCAATATATTTTCATTTTCTGCTATCTCAACTAATTCAGCTGCTGAACGAAACATAGCACACTCTCCTCTCCCAGTCCGCACTATTAACTGGAAATTTTAGCAATCTGTTCGATATGCTCAGCGCTTTCAAGCTCTTTCAGCACACCGTCATCCACATTCTGATCCACTTCTATTACCATCAGCGCTTCCTTGCCAACATCTTTCCGGTTTACTTCCATGTGACCGATATTAATTTCATGCTTCGCTAATATTTCCGTAACCGATGCGATGGCTCCAAACCGATCATTATGCATGATAAGGATGGCCGGATGATTGCCGGATAAGCGCAATTCAAATCCATTCAGTTCCGTAATTTCAATTTTGCCGCCGCCAATGGAAATACCGACGAGTTCGATTTTTTCTGTGTCATCTCCTATAATCAGCCGTGCCGTATTGGGATGACTGACACCGGCACTGTCTTCAATAATTCTATATCGAGATTTCGTTCATCGGCAATCTCAAGTGCCTTGTTCATTCTAGGGTCATCGGTTTCAAACCCGAGCAGACCGCCTGCTAATGCAAAGTCTGTCCCGTGGCCCTGATAGGTTTTGGCAAATGATTCATATAAATGGATGCGCGCCCATGTTGGTTCTTTCCCAAATAAATTCCGTGCTGCTTTTCCGATTCGTGCTGCTCCTGCTGTATGTGAACTGGAAGGTCCAATCATAACCGGACCAATAATATCAAAGACCGAATTAAACTTCACAACACAACACCGCCTATTCCCCATAAAATTTATTTCCTTTACTAATTATAACAAAATCCTTTATAATAATCATTCGTGGATTGTACAATTAGTGCGTGTGCAAAAACGAGGATAAACCGGACTTTTTGAACACCTCTTTTCGAATGTATAATCGGGTGGGAGAGGGCTAGTTGCATATCGAGGTATACTCATGCCTGAACAAGACAACAAACAAATGCAGAGAACCGATGGGAAGTGGCGTACAGAAATTACTGCCGGCCTAATCGGCTACCTGACAACTGTCTATATTGTTGCAGTGAACGGGTCCATTCTTAGTGAAGCCGGAGTCTCGCTGGAAAGTGGGATGACCGCTACCATTCTTGCCAGTTTTGCCGGAACGATCCTGATGGGACTGTTTGCCAGACTTCCATTGGTTCTAATTCCTGGAATGGGCATTAATGCGTTATTTGCCTACTCCATTATCGAGAGTGCCGGTTTTTCATTCCAGGAGGCTTTAGCAGCTGTTTTAGTCGCCTCTGTGCTGTTTCTTATTACGGCGTTTACGAGGCTGGGAACGATATTAAAGAAGGCAATCCCCGAATCATTAAAACATGCGATTACCGTAGGGCTTGGCTTTTTCCTAATTCTAATCGGTTTGGAAAAGAGTGGTCTTGTTGTCAGCGGCGAACAAACAATCATTGCCATCGGTGACTTTACGTCGCCTGTGTTTATCGTCAGTTTGCTGACCCTATTTGTCGCGATATTTTTATTTATGAAAAATATCCCTGCCAACTTCCTTGTAACGATGATTGCCGGAACCATTCTCGCTTATTTGTTCGGGGTGCTGGACACAACAAAACGTTCTATTCATTTCGACGTGAGTGACATACTCATTTCCCCGTCGTTTACGGCATTAAATGAACCTGGTTTTTGGCTGGCTGTTTTTCCACTGACCATCATTCTCATTTTGAAAACATGGGACTATTGCACGGTCAGCTCCACATGCTGAAACGACAGGACGGTTACAATAAGGCTTACCAGGTTACGGCTTTTTCGGCTTTAATGAGTGCATTTTTCGGGACATCGCCGACCGTTTCAACAGCGGAAAATGCTGCAGTCATCACATCTAATGGAAGAACAGGTAAAGCTGCCGTTACAGCAGGTCTGTTGTTTCTGGCAACATTGTTTATCATTCCGTGGATCTCCATGATACCCAATACAGCCATCAGTCCGATTTTGATTATTGTTGGCGTATTGATGGCGCAGAATCTCCGGAATGTCCCGCTGGACGATATGTCAGAAGCATTGCCGGCATTTCTGATTGTCGCAATGATCCCGTTTACGTACAGCATTGCGGACGGGATGGCATTCGGATTTATCGCCTATCCGGTTGTAAAAATAGCGATGAGTAGACAAAAAGAACTGTCAGGAATACTGTTGGTTATATCTGGTTTGTTCCTGCTCCATTTTATTATGAAAATCATCGGCATCTAAAAGAAGGCCTCCCTGACTGATAGGGAGGCCTTTTCATGTTTAATTATCAGGTCTATTCAACTGATAAGATAAACGAATAAATCGGCTGGTTGCCTTTGTGTACTTCTATTTCCACGTCTTCGTACTTATCTTCCACATATTTTTCGATTACTTTTACATCGTCATCACTGGCATCTTCGCCCTGTAAGATGGTGAGAATCTCATCATCCTCCGTAATCATTTCATCGAGCAATGATCTGACTGTTTCCAGTTTGTCCGCAGCAGACGCTTTAATCGTTCCATCGGCAATCCCCATGAAATTATCTTTTTCGATGGTCATACCATCAATCTGTGTATCACGGACTGCATATGTAACTTGTCCTGTTTTCACATCTTTGCTCGCTGATTGCATGGACTCCCGGTTTGCATCAAGCGCAGCATCTGGATGAAATGCCAGCAATGCACTGATTCCTTGAGGGATTGTTTTCGTAGGAACAACTGCTACGTTGACTTCAGCAAGTTCCGCAGCTTGCTCAGCAGCCATAACAATGTTTTTATTATTTGGCAAGATCAGCACGTTTTCCGCATTGGCTTCCTGGATGGCTTCGGCAATATCCTGTGTACTCGGATTCATTGTCTGGCCACCCTCGATAACGACTGTTGCACCAAGACTTCAAACAGCTGATTGATGCCGGACCCCATTGCCACCGTCACAATCGCGTAGGCCGCTTTTTCTTTCGGTGCTTCATTTTGCTCATTGTCACCGACAATTGCTGTATGCTGGTCACGCATGTTTTCGATTTTCATATTGGTCAGGCTGCCAAATCGCTGGCCTAGTGTCATGACTTCACCTGGATACTCCGCATGTACATGGACTTTGACAAGTTCCTCATCCGACACGACGAGCAATGAATCACCATGCTTGCTCAATTCATTTCGGAAATTTTCCTCATCAAACGGGTTCTCTTTCAGCTTGTCCGCTTCAAACCGGACCATAAATTCCGTACAGTAGCCATATACGATTTCAGAAGTATCCATGAAATCCTGGGCAATTTTGTGGTGCTCAGCATTGACCATTTCTTCCATTTCTATTTCATCTGCATCCTTTGCGGGCACTTCCTCACCTTTCATGGCAGCCAAAAATCCTTCATAAATCGTGACGAGTCCTTGTCCGCCAGAATCAACGACACCCACCTCTTTCAGGACAGGCAGCAAATCCGGTGTGCGCTTTAAGGACGCTTTAGCCTCCTGCACGACTTTCTCCATTAAAGCGATTACATCATTTTCTGTTTCCGATTCAACGACTGCTGTTTCAGCTGCATCTTTGGCAACTGTTAAAATGGTTCCCTCAACTGGTTTCATAACCGCCTTGTACGCGGTAGCGACACCACTGTCAAAGGCATTGGCTAAATCCTTAGCAGTCAGCGTTTCGTTCTGCCCCATTCCTTTGGCAAAACCGCGGAATAATTGCGACAGAATAACTCCCGAATTGCCTCGTGCTCCCATTAGAAGCCCTTTTGCAAAGGAGTTGGCAACATCTGAGACGTTGTCGCTGCTTAATTTTTTCACTTCATCTGCGCCAGAAGTAATGGATAAGTTCATATTTGTGCCGGTATCCCCGTCCGGAACCGGAAAAACATTCAATGCATCTATCTTTTCGGCATTGTTTTTCAAATGGTGTGCACCTGACAGTACCATTTTCGTAAACATTGAACCGTTTACTGTTTCTGATGTCACAATTTTTCCTCCTTCATAACTGCAATACCCATAAGCATGTGCTGCAGACAGGTGTGCTGCAGCAGGCCTATGTTACCTATTTAATCCCGGGCAACACGGACACCCTGGATATAAATGTTGACGGAATCAACCTCAAGCCCCAATGATTTGCTCAACGTATATTTTACTTGTGACTGCACATTATGGGCAACTTCAGAGATTTTTGTTCCATAGCTGACGATGATATACATATCAATGTGAAGACGATTATCAACTTGCCGTACAATAACACCTTTTGAAAAAATTTTCTTTCCTTAGAATCTCGGCAATTCCATCTCTGATCTGGCTTTTCGATGCCATACCAACAATTCCGTAGCATTCAACTGCCGCTCCACCGGCAATTGTCGTTATCACGTCATCTGTGATTGTCACTTGACCATCATTTGTATTCAGCTCTATGGACATCATGATCCTCCTTTGATTACCGATCATTATAAGAGGTTGTTCAAAAAGTCCGGTAAAAAGACACATCGAAATTCTCGGTCCTTTTTATCCTCCTTTTTGAACACACATTATAACAACATTTTACTATACGCGTCCCCATTTTAAAAGCAGACAGACTGCACCATACTATGAATGATTTCCTTTACACAATGAATGATTTCCGCTTATCTGTCAAGTTATTTTTCTTTATAATTATGATATGATAGCAATTGCATTAGCATGTAACTTATGATAAATTAGATAAGTATTATTTGACACACGTGTTTAACAGGAGGGATTGTCATGTCTAGAAAATGTGTCGTTACCGGACGTAAAACCCGCAGCGGTAATAATCGTTCCCACGCTATGAACGCAACCAAACGTAACTATAAGGCGAACGTACAAAAAGTTCGCATTATGGTGGACGGCAAACCGAAACGTGTTAATGTTTCTGCCCGTGCACTGAAATCCGGCAAAGTACAACGCGTTTGATAGAACAAAACCGCCCACATATGACGGATATGCTGCAAAGCCAAACCGTTATAGCCGGGTGATCACGAAAAAGCATCCCCAACTGCCGGATGCTTTTTTTATTTAGGCTGTTTTCTAAAAGATCGTTACTTTTGAATGGATAAAAAAACTGCTATATGCTCTGAGCATCCCGAATACACGTAGACTCCTGCGGGAAGTGCGAGATAGGCAAGACCCCACAGGGCAAAGCCCGAGGAGGCTTGCCACTCGCCCGCGGCAAAGGAGACACTGTGAAAGCGACCAGAGGGAGCTTAGCAGATGTCGCAGTTGTACCCGGAGTGGTGAAAGCGAAGTGTATTTGGGATGCGGAATAAATAACGACAATCTGTACAAATTCGGATGCTTTTTATTTAAATCCAAAAAATAAGCTTCTGCCAGCATTGTGGCAAAAGCTATTCATCATCACTTGCCTTTTCTGAAAGCTCCGGCGACAGCACGAACAAAGCCGCCGATAAATCGTGGGAGTTTAATCGTATAAAATTTCATGAGTTCTCCGCCTCCTCTGTTCGCAAACAAGCTTACAATGGTAGTCTATTGGTCATTGTTCTTTATTATCAATAGTATGCCTTTATGATACGAAAAAGTACCATAATTTGAAATAAGCTTGTTAGAAATACAGAGGGTTGACCCCCAGGCAACCGATGCGTCAGTCAATGGATAGTAAAAGCCTTCCAGTGTCAATCCTTCGACACAGCTTGTGAATGGCACAAAGGATATCGTTGGGTACTGGTTGTCATGACGAACTTCATACCGGCCTGGTTCCACAAGTTCCAGACGGTTTTGCCGGTCTATTATTACCCCTTGTATACCCTGATCCATTATCCTGTGCAGCAGCTGGACGTTAATCAGTTCATGATCAAGACGCCCGCCGGTAACGCCGAATATATAGATCGTCTTGGGAGCCAGCTCATAGGCCTGTTCCAGTGCAATTTCCAAATCGGTCTGATCCTTTTCGGAAGGATACATACGAAATACATTTGCCTTACCTTGCACAATCTCTTTTTCCCCCGCAGTCATTGAGTCAAAATCACCAACAGCATAATCCAGTCTTATAGCAGTTTCTGCCAGTGTCAGTGCTCCTCTGTCTGCACCAATCCATACATCGACTGATTCGTTAAATGCAGCAAGATCAGGAATCAAGTCTCTAGGACCGTTCCCTACAATGGCGACCGTACGCATGTCCATCACACCTGAACGGAGCGGCGGATAGCATCGATTGCCTGCTGCCGGTCAACATGCTTAAAAATTGCGCTCCCTGCCACCAGCACATCTGCCCCGGCATCTGTGCAGGACTTTGCTGTTTCGGCTTTGACTCCTCCATCCACTTCAATTTCAAAGGACAGCCCATCTGCATTTCTCCACCTGGCAACCTGTTCAATTTTATGAATGGTACTCGGGATAAATGACTGTCCGCCGAAACCCGGATTGACTGTCATAATAAGAACCAGATCGATTTCATGCAAAATGTCCCTGATCATCTCCGCCGGTGTGGCCGGATTGATGACAACACCAGCTTTTACGCCGTGCTGTTTGATAAGCTGGACTGTCCGGTGCAAATGCGGTGCGGTCTCTTGATGGACAGTAATAATGGAAGCCCCCGCCTCAGCAAATGCCGGAATGTACTGATCAGGATTTTCAATCATCAAATGAACATCCAGTGGCAATGTCGTATGCGGTTTTATTGATTCCGCAATAAGAGGACCAATGGTGATATTCGGAACAAAGTGTCCATCCATCACATCAACATGAATATAATCTGCCCCGGCCCGTTCCACATCCTTTATTTCTTCACCCAGCTTCGAAAAATCAGCTGACAGAATGGATGGTGCTATTTTCGTCATATTAATACCTCGGCTTTCGTGAATTAATTTCATCCAAAAACGGATATAGTGTGCATATCGCTGTTCGGCAATTTCTCCATCTTCAACTGCTTGTTTTACTGCGCATTTCGGTTCTTTATAATGATAGCAGCCGCGGAACTTGCAGCCAGGTTCCCGTTCACTTATTTCCGGAAAGCAATCAGAAAGTTCCTCAGCGGAAATGTCTGTTAAATCTAACGTACTGAAGCCTGGCGTGTCGGCAACCAGGCCACCACCAGCTTCCACCAGTTCGACGTGTCTTGTCGTATGTTTTCCACGACCAAGACTTGTCGATATATCATCTGTCTGCAGTTCCAGGGATGGATTAACAGCATTCAAGAGGGACGATTTCCCAACACCGGACTGCCCCGCAACGATTGATACACAGTCTTTGAAATGCTGCTTCAAGAATTCAAAATCACCCAGCTCACGGGCAGATACGAATTCCACCGAATAGCCGATTTGTTGATAAACTGCTTGCCAGTCTAAGAGATCAGCTTCCTCTGATTCAGACAGCAAATCCTTTTTCGTTATTAAAATAACTGGCCGGATGTGTTTCGACTCGATCAGCACAAGGAACCTGTCCAAAAGCAGCGGGTTAAAATCAGGGCGTGCAGCGGAAGTTACAATAATTGCCTGATCAATATTTGCTGCTGGCGGACGGATAAGTGCGTTTTTCCTCGGCTTAATCGAAAGAATGTAGCCTTCTCCCTGTGTGCTTTTGTCAAATTCAACAAAATCACCGACAAGCGGGGTGATATTTTTTTACGGAAAACACCCCTGCCTCTGCACCGGAAAGTCCCTTCTTCATTTTTCACATCGTAAAACCCGCTTAACGCTTTAATGATTCTGCCTTCCGTCATCTATTCACCCTCTGCATCTTCATAAGAGATTGATTTATCAATAAATAAATTATCGTCACGGTACACTTTGTAGTCAGCAATACTGTCGGGCGCTATCGTCAAGGTTATCGTGAATTCTCTGTCGTCGGAGATGGTATACGTGTCATAAACTTCGGTGATGGTACGGTTCTTATCACCGATATAAATTTTCACCGTCTGTTCTGGAGGTGTATCCGATTCATCATTTTCTCCACTTAGACTATATGGCACTGTAAATGTCACCTGATGGTTCTTTGGCGGCTTTTCTTCAGGACCTGACGATATATACACATCAACCGTATCTCCTTCACTCATTTCCTTGCCAGACTCAGGTTCCTGGCGAATAACCTCACCCTTTGGTACGGTTTCTGAATGTTCATCTTGGATATTAGCCGATAACCCTTGTTCTTTCAAAGTGTCCATCGCCTTTTCTTCGGTCATTCCCTGTAAATTACTTAACTCAATCGGTTTCGGCCCAATGCTGACTTCGAATTTGACGTCTGTTTCACTCGGTTTGACACCTGTTCCTGGAGCCGGACGGATATGCGAAATAATATTGCCTGCAGAAACATTTTTCGAATGGGATTCCTCTGAAGCTACATTATATCCCTGTGTTTCAAGTAGTTGCTTTGTCTGATTATAGTCTTTACCGGTATAATCCTTAAAGGAAACTTCCTCTTCACCCTCACTGACGATAAGTGTGACTGTATCTTCCTCTTTTACCTTCGTTCCAGCGCTTGGGTCAGTACGGATAACAACCCCTTCATCAACTTCTTCCGAATACATCTGTTCACGCTCTGTATCCAAGTTCATATCATGCAAATCGGTAACAGCATCCTCATAAGGCATGGCTGACACATCGGGAATGACAACATCTTTCGGTCCAAATAGTCCCGGGAAGATGAAAAATGACGCTACCCCCGCTGCCAGGAGTACGAACAACAGACCAAGAGATAGAAACCACTTTTTTTTCCGGCTGCGTTTGCCTTTTTTATCAGCCGGCTTTTCAGTGGACTTCTTCTTTTTGCTATTAAATTTCTTTGTGTCTTTTCCCCCAGAATGGGTAATTGTATCAGCCGCGTCATCTTGCTGTATCTGATTGTCTGTAATAATCGGGATGGCTTTTGTTTCTTCCCCTGCTTCTACAGGTGCTCGTATTTTTCCTCATTTCGTTTATCCGGATCAAGGGCTGTTTCCAATGCTTCTTCCATTTCATAGACGGAAGCATACCGGTGAAATGGATCTTTCGCCGTTGCCCGCAATACTATATTTTCCACGCTCTGAGGAACATTCGGATTGAAGCGTTTTACAGATGGTGTATCATCCTGTAAGTGTTTGAGGGCGATTGAAACCGGTGTCTGACCTGAAAATGGCAAGCGCCCTGTCAGCAGTTCGAAAAGGACAATCCCCAATGAATAGACGTCAGACTTTTTCGTTGCCATTCCTCCGCGTGCCTGTTCCGGTGATAAATAGTGAACAGAGCCAAGAATGGAGTTCGTCTGTGTCAGGGCGGTAGCACTCAAGGCAACGGCAATTCCAAAATCAGTCACTTTTGCTTGTCCATATGTATTAATCAGTATGTTCTGTGGTTTAATATCACGGTGGACGATTTCGTTGGCGTGTGCATGTGCAATGGCGTCGGCAATTTGCTTCATAATATCCAGCGCCTCCTGCACATCGAGCGGGGCGTAATGCTGGATATATTCTTTCAGCGTCATCCCATCCACATACTCCATAACCATGAACAAAATCTGGTCCTCTTCCCCAACATCATAAATACTGACAATGTTCGGGTGGGACAAGCTTGTTGCCGATTGTGCCTCGCGGTCAAACCGGGCTATAAACTCCTCATCATCAGCGTAATCCATCCGCAGTACTTTTATTGCCACATCCCGGTCCAAAATAATGTCTCTGGCAAGATAGACGTTGGCCATCCCGCCGCCGCCAATGGTCTCCTTTATTCTGTACCGTTCATTTAACAGGTGGCCCTCAAGCATTACGTATCACCCGCTTCCGCTGATGAATCATGCTCCAGTATGATGACGGAAATATTATCCTCGCCGCCACGTTCATTAGCCAGGCTGATAAGCTCTTCAGCCATCACGTCACTCGCCAGCTGTTTTTGAAGGTATGTTTCCATCTCATCATCCGGCAGTTGTTGGTCAGCCCGTCAGAACAGAGCAATAGTTTGTTTCCAGCGCCCCATTCAATAGTCTGAACGTCAGCTGCGGCATGTTCTTCTGTCCCCAGTGCTTTTAGGAGCACATTTTTGCGGGGATGCTCCTCCGCCTCGTCTTTTGTAATTTGGCCTGAACGGACAAGTTCATTAACTAATGAATGATCCTCGGTAACCTGGTGCAAACCGTTCTCTTTCCATACATAACAGCGGCTATCCCCGATATGGGAAATCACCGCATAAGCATCGGTGCAAACTGCCATGACGGCTGTTGTACCCATACCGGCACATTCTTCATGTTCCTGGGAGTGCCTCAATATGGCCGCATTCATATCTGCAACCATTTCGTTCATCCAGGTTTCTATTGCTTCCGGTGATGAAAAGGCTTCTGTTTTTTCCCATTTTTCCTGGACAAAGGTTGTTGCCATTTGACTGGCTACATCACCGGCTTGGTGTCCTCCCATACCGTCTGCAACGATTGCCAGAAGCTCACCATCCCGGTTATAGAAAATGCCACCTGAATCTTCATTATGATTTCGAACCTGTCCCTGGTCTGTCTTAAATACACCTTTCATTCTTTCACCCCTTGCCAGTACAGTGCCTGTGAAACACAGGTACACCAGGCTGTCTACACTCGTTTAATCCTTGTGAGGAAAAATCCATCTGTCGAAAACGTTTGCGGGAATAGCTGCAGTCCAGTTGCTGACTGTCCCGGAGACTGCTGTATCATTGGCGGTAATTCGCCAAAGAACGTTTCATCTAAAACGAATTCCGGGTGTTGCGCCAAAAACGACTCAACTAGATGTTCATTTTCATCTTTATCAACCGTACAGGTACTGTAAATAAGCAGTCCGCCTTTTTTAGTAAAGGTGCTACTTGCTCCAGTATATCCGCCTGTATCTGTGCCAATTGATGGATGTCCTTTTCCTGTTTATTATATTTGATATCAGGCTTGCCCCGAATGACCCCGAATCCTGAACACGGAGCGTCGACCAGAATCCGATCGAAGCTTTCCTGTTTGTGCTCCGTCTGAAGCTTCCTCGCATCACCCTGTTTGGCATTGATAATGGTCAGCCCCAGCTGATCAGCCTTTTGTCTGATTTGCTTTGCCTTCTTGGCGTGGAGATCATATGCTGCAACAGAGCCTTTGTTCTCCATTTTCTCTGCGGTGTGGGTCACTTTTCCGCCGGGGGCACTGCAAGCATCCAGCACTGCCATGCCGGGTTCCGCTTGAAGCATTTCTGTCACAAGCATGGAACTCTGATCCTGAATGGTCACATACCCTTCGTCAAACAGCCATGTCTTTAAAATATTCCCTTTATCAATGATGATTCCCTGCCCGGAAAACCCAGATTCACGTGTCTCGAATCCCAGTTCGTGCAGTTCATCCATTGCTCTATCACGAGATATTTTCAGAGGTTGCACACGGACCGACATTGGTTTCTGGCTACTGTTAGCATGGCACATATCTTCCGTGACTCGCCAGCCATACATGTCCACCCAGCGTCTAATGAGCCATTCAGGATGGCTCGTTTCGACTGCAAGCCGTTTTGCATCGTCTTCTATTTTGGACGTGTCCGGTACACCATTGCGCTGCACGCTGCGAAGAACCCCATTCACAAATGAGGCAATTCCTTTGTGCCCGCGGTGTTTGGCAATTTCAGCTGCTTCATGGATGATCGCATGATCCGGCACTCTGTCCAAAAACTGCATTTGGTAAACGGACATCCGGAGCAGGTTCCGTATCCACGGCTGTATTTTTTCTTCGTCTGTAAAAAAGGGCTGAGATAATAGTCGAGCGTGATCTGCATCTGAACAGTGCCATAAACAATCTCTGTCAGCAGTGCCGCATCTTTGGACGGAATGCTCTTGGATTTAATCTCATGGTCAATCAGCAGATGGCTGTAGCCGCTATCCTGTTCAATGCGCGTCAGCAGCTCAACGATGGTCTCCCTCACTTTAAATGATTGCATCTAACCACCCAATACTGTCCCTGTTTTAATTCTATCCTTGGATCCCTGCAGATACTGCCCAACTGTCATGCGTTTTTTCCTGCAGGCTGTATTTCCGTAATCCGGATGCCTTTCTGATCGCCACAGACGACGACAAATGCTTCCTGGTCGATAATCCGGACGATTTCACCTGGGGTCCCTTCTGTATATGTATGTGTATCTTTCTCTCCCCACCAAATTTTCATGACATTTCCTTCATACGTTGTAAATGCGCCTGGCCACGGATGGAGTCCCCTAATATGATTATAGACTGTATCGCGGGACTTCTGCCAGTCTATTTTTTCCTGTTCGCGTTTAATATTGTATGCAAATGTCACCAAGTCTTCGTTTTGTTTTTCAGGGGTTATGTTGCTGCTGAATATGGCCGGAAGTGTATCAGTCAGAAGGCTCGCGCCAGTTTCTGCCAATTTATCATGCAGTGTTCCAACGTGATCATCCTCCGCAATCGGCACTTTCCGCTGGGCGATAATATCCCCTGCATCCAATTTTTCGACCATGTACATGATCGTGATGCCCGTCTCTTCTTTCCCCTGCAGGATGGCATAATGGATTGGTGCGCCACCACGCAGTTCCGGAAGCAGTGATGCATGCACATTAATACAGCCAAACGGTGGTGTTGTCAAGAGTTCGGCCGGAAGGATTTGTCCATATGCCGCCGTTATAATGATATCAGGCTCGTATGCCAGTATTCGCGCATAGTCATTTTTTTATTTTTTCCGGCTGCAGCACCGGCACATCATGTTTTTCCGCCTCTTCCTTCACTGGAGGAGGTGTCATGATTTTTTTTTCTGCCTTTTGGTCTGTCAGGCTGTGTTACTGCTAATACAATCTCATGTCCGGATTGGATAAGTGATTGGAGGACTGGCACGGCAAAATCCGGCGTGCCCATAAAACAATTCGCTTCAATTGGCCGGCGCTCCTTTCTTTTTAAAACTATCTTTACCTGCTCTGCATCAAATCAGCTGGTACGGCTGCATATCGACGGTAATCTGCAGGTCGTCTTTACGCACTTGATCATCAAACTGGCGGATAACCTGTTGGATGGATGCGCGCAGATTCGGTTCTTGCTTATATTTTACCATGCATTGGTAACGGTATCTATCCTTAATCCTCGGAATTGGTGACGGCGTCGGCCCTAACACGACAGTCTCGGTTTGAATATGGTTCCAAAGGCCTTTGGCAATCCGCTGTGCCGTCTGGGCCGCTGTAACGTGGTTCTGATGGGATACCGTTATTAGTGCAAGAAATACAAACGGCGGGTACTGAAATTTCTTCCGCACACGCATTTCATTCTGATAAAACTTCTCATAATCATATTGACTTGCCAGCTCGATACTATAATGTTCCGGCGTATATGTCTGAACAATTACTTCACCGGGCAAATCATGTCTTCCTGCTCGCCCGCTCACTTGTGTTAAGAGCTGGAATGTTTTTTCTGCTGAACGAAAATCAGGCAGATGCAGCATCGAATCTGCTGTCAGTACCCCAACAAGCGTCACATTTTCAAAATCAAGGCCTTTCGCAATCATTTGGGTTCCAAGCAGTATATCTGCCTCTTTATTGGCAAATTGGTTCAACAGCTTTTCATGTGCCCCTTTTCGCCTTGTTGTATCCACGTCCATCCGCAGCACACGTGCTTCGGGGATCAACTTGGTCAATGCTTCTTCAATACGCTGTGTGCCTGTCCCAAAAAGCGGATCAGATCACTGCTGCAGGAAGGGCAGTAGGTAGGCATCGGTTCCTCATAAGCGCAGTAATGGCATTTTAATTGATTGCTATTTTTATGAAATGTCAAGGCAATATCACAGTGCGGGCATTCCTTCACATGCCCGCACTCCCGGCACATAACAAAGGTGGAGTATCCGCGGCGGTTCAGAAGCAGAACAGTCTGCTCCCCGCGGCTTAGGCACTGCTCCACTTTTTCTTTTAAACTCCGGGAAAACATCGACCGGTTGCCGGCATGCAATTCATTTCGCATATCAACAATTTCCACATGCGGCATTGCTTTGTCATTTGTCCGCTTTGACAGGGTGGACAATTTATAAACGCCTTTTGTGCACGGGCATATGACTCCAATGATGGGGTCGCGCTGCCGAGGATAACCGGGCATTGGTGGTTCTGCCCCCGGCGTATGGCAACATCCCGGGCGTGATAGCGCGGCTGATCCTCCTGTTTATAGCTATTTTCATGTTCCTCATCAATAATGATAATGCCAATATTCTCGAAAGGTGCGAAAATCGCCGAGCGCGCACCGACTACCACTTGGACTTCCTTCTGATGAATCCGGCGCCATTCATCATATTTTCACCGTTAGACAAAGCACTATGCATGACAGCCACACTGGATCCGAAACGGCCTTTGAATCTTCGTACCATTTGAGGGGTCAGGGAAATTTCCGGTACCAGTACAATCGCTTCCTGGCCTTTGGCAATCACATCCTGAATCGCCTGCAGGTAAATTTCCGTTTTCCCGCTTCCCGTTACACCATGGACAAGAAAAACATTATGGTGGTTCTCGCGGATATCCTGCTTTATCGGCTCAATAGCCAGTTCCTGCTGTTCTGTCAGTTTCAGTGCTTCCGTTTGTTCAAACGCCTGATCATCGTAAGGGTTCCGGTATATTTCCTTTTGCGACGTTTCCAGAAGCTGCTTGTCTATCAGAGAATTCACCGCAGACCGTGTTGTGCCAAATTTCTTAAGCAAAGCACTCAGTTCCGTCTCGTCCGGTCGTTCGATAAAATAAGCAAGCAGTTCTTTTTGCTTTTTGGCTCGGTTGGATAAATCCCTGTATGCTTCCTCCAGCAAATGTACGTCACGAGATGGTTTGATATACGTAACAAGCTTCCTGGTCACGCGCGACTTGACAAGGTAGTGAACGGTTACATCGCCATCCTGGATTGCCTTCTGCACCTGGTTGTAATGGACGCCGGACGTCAATTTCCACGTACGGGACAAAATCCCTTCCAGCAAATAACGACTCAAGCTCCTCAGGCAATGGGGCCTCTGACAACCGTTCGAGTTCTTTTTTATAGTTTGCCTTCAGCACTTGCGGAAGCATCGCCTGGAATGCAGTGATGTATAAGCTAAGCGTGTCTTCAGCAAGCCACCTCCCCAAGTCAAGCAGTTCAGACGTCAAAACCGGTGTCAAATCAAGCACATCAGCAATATCTTTCAGCTTGTCATAAGAAGATTTGCTTGTTTTGCCTGTGACAAATCCCATCACCTTCCTCGGCCCGAATGGCACAATCACACGCATACCTGGCTGAAGCACTTCCTGGAAACGCTCCGGAATTCTATAGTCAAATGTCTGGTTAATGGGGATCGCTGGGACATCAACAATAACGTTCGCGATCATCACTTTTCTCCATCCTTCATGTCACGCAAATAAAGGTCATAATTCGGTCGGCGATATCCGGTTTGGAAGCCAATGAAACCTCTTCCATTTTTTCATCTCGGTTCACATATGTAACCACATTCGTATCACTGCCAAAACCTGCGCCATCCGCGGCTACGTTATTGATGACAATAGCATCCAATCCTTTTTTCTTAAGTTTTTTGACGCCATAGTCAACAGGATTTTCCGTTTCGGCAGCAAATCCAACCAGAAATTGGTTGGTCTTCCGTTCGGCCAGCGACTGAAGAATATCTGTTGTCCGCTCCATTTCTACATACCAGTCGCCATCATGTTTTTCATTTTTTCACTATGAACCCGTTTCGGCCGGTAGTCTGCTACGGCAGCAGCTTTTATGACAATATCATTCGATGCGAAGTGTTCATGCATCACATCATGCATTTCGCGAGCGGTAACAACATCAATCCGCTTCACCTTACTGTCCGATAATGAAAGGCTCACCGGACCGGTCACGAGCGTTACTTCTGCTCCCATGCTGCTAGCCGCCTCAGCAAGGGCAAACCCCATCTTGCCGGTTGAACGGTTTGTGAAAAAGCGGACGGGATCAATTGTTTCTTTTGTCGGACCGGCAGAGATGAGTACTTTTTTTTCCGGCTAGTAAAGCATGGCGTTTTTGGTGATCCTCCATCGCCGCTATGATGCTTTCCGGCTCTTCCAGACGTCCTTTACCTACATATCCGCAAGCCAGATAGCCGTCACCTGGCTCAATAAAATGGTATCCCCATGATTCCAACTGTTTCATGTTTTTCATAACGGCCGGGTGTGCATACATATGTACATTCATTGCCGGTGCGATATATACCTGTGACTGTGTGGCCAGTAGAATGGTCGATAGCATGTCATCAGCGATGCCATTCGCGACTTTCCAATAATGTTCGCTGTCGCCGGTGCCAGCAGGGTAATATCGGCCCAGTCGGCCAAATCGATATGGGCTATTTTCGCCGGGTCTTTTTCATCAAACGTGTCGGTATAGACGGGGTTTCTTGATAATGCCTGAAATGTGAGCGGGGATACGAATTTCTGGGCATTGTCCGTCATCACCACCTTTACATCCGCACCAAGCTGGGTCAGCCTGCTCGTCAATGCGCAGGCCTTGTATGCCGCTATTCCGCCTGAAACCCCTAAAAGAATATGTTTATTTCCGATCATCTCTATCCCCCTTTACTGACAGAACCTTTGCGGCTAGACAACCACATTAAAAACGTGAAACCCCCGCAAACAGGTCAAAAGCGAGGGTTGGTATGTTTACTTGCTATCTTCTTTTACAAACAGTTTTCCCGCCTTTATTTCTTCTAAGGCCTGCCCAACGTACTTATTTGATTTCGAATCTTCGACAAGCACGTTTCCCGTGTGCTGCAATTCGCGTGCCCGTTTGGCAGCAATGGTAACAAGTGTGTATTTTGATTTGATGTTTTTCTGCAGATCGTCAATAGACGGTTCCAGCATCATAATTCATCATCCTCCAATAACCGTTTATATTGTTTGGCAATGCGTTCGCGCCTGCAATGTTCACTCTGTATGATGGACTGAACTTTCCTCACCGCGTGATCCACGTCATCATTGACGACAACATAGTCATAGGCATCCATCATTTCAATTTCACCACGAGCTTCTTTCAGTCTCTTCAGAACAGCATTCTGTGATTCAGTTCCCCTGCTCGTGATGCGGGTTTTCAATTCCTCGAGACTAGGCGGGAATAAAAAGATGAAAACACCTTCCGGGAAATTTTCCTTTACTTGCATTGCACCCTGTACCTCAATCTCCAAAAAGACGTCCTTGCCCGCTGCAAGTGTATCTTCTACATATTTTCTTGGAGTTCCGTAGTAATTATTGACAAACTGGGCATATTCCAAAAGCTGATTGTCCGCAATAAGCTGTTCGAATTCTTCGTTTGTTTTGTAAAAATAATCAACACCATCTTTTTCACCCGCACGACGTTCCCTTGTTGTCATGGAGATGGAGTAGGCAAGGTCATCCGCCCGCTTAAAAAGTTCTTTCCTGACTGTCCCTTTCCCGACACCGGAAGGCCCCGACAAATGAACAAAATCCCGTTTTCATCCATCAGCTTCGTTCCTCCTAGTTGCTTTCATCTATCATTTCCTCGTGACTGATTACACGCTGACCGACTGTTTCAGGCTGCACCGCTGACAGAACAACATGATCACTGTCTGTAACGATAACCGCGCGTGTTCGCCGGCCGTAAGTAGCGTCGACTAATTTTTCATTGTCACGGGCCACTGTGATGATACGCTTGATTGGTGCGGATTCCGGCGAAACAATCGAAATAACCCGATTGGCCGATACAACGTTCCCAAATCCTATATTGATTAATCGTAAACTCAAATTGGCTCCCCCTTAGAATTCTCTCCGGTTTAACGACTCCATTGCTAGGCTATTTGAATCTCTTTTCTCGGCTCTAAAATTCTCTTTTGTAATGCAATGGGATATCCCCAACAAATACTTATTAATGCGTATGAAGAAGAAAAAACATTTTACGCAAGCTTACAGGAATCCACGATAATAATATCTATTATAAAGAAAGCAAACGCCAAAATACAAGCATTTACCCATTATTTTGACCTTGTCCGCGGATTTTACCATTTGTCGCAAGCCAAAAACTTCGCCTATTACTCGTTTGTCCCGTGCCGACAGGAAAGGGATACGCTCAGCTTAATCATCCTATCGATCTTCCTGGCACCGCTATAAAAATCAACATTTTCCATTATAGTATGTGTTCGAAAAGTTGACAAATTAGAGGAAGGCGTAGTCTGCATTAGCACGTCCTCGAAAAAGAAAAGCACTTTTTCTTCGTGCGATGCATCGCTGCCGAAGCTTTCCTTGTCCTGTACGTCGAAAAACCCTTCCGCGATTGGAAGGGTTTCTTGCTTTATTTTTGGTGAATCCAAATAGAATGCTTGGCAGGGCGCTCATGCCCAGGATAAACATCCAATCTCTGATGCCCAGGGCTGTCGTATGGAATACCGGCTGCAGAGGCTCCCAGTAAATAACAACAGCGAGTAAGGCGACAGACGATAGAACGGCCAGCACCAGGTATTTGTTTTCAAAAGGATTTCTTTTGAATATCGAATGTTCGCTCCGGCAGTCAAAAACATGAATCAGCTGTGCCATCACCAGTGTTGTGAAGGCGATTGTCTGCCCATAGACCAGATTATCCGGATTGCCCTGATAGGCCAGCATGAAGGCAACTAAGGTGGCAGCACCTATCAGGATACCGCGGCTGATAATTTTAAAACCAAGCTCTCTGGCAAACACACCTTCTTTCGGATTCCGCGGTCCTCGTTTCATGACGTCATCCTCTGACTGATCCAATCCCAATGCCATGGCCGGCAGTCCATCCGTCACCAGATTGACCCACAATATTTGCACCGGAACCAGCGGTAATGGCATAGCAAGCAACATCGCAAACAGCATGACGAGAATTTCGCCAACATTGGATGCAAGCAGATACCGGATAAACTTCCGGATATTCTCATAGATATTGCGGCCTTCAATGATAGCGGACTTAATCGTAGCAAAGTTATCATCCATCAACACAAGGGACGATGCTTCTTTGGTGACATCTGTACCGCTTTCCCCCATACTTATTCCGATATCACTCGCCTTAATGGCAGGTGCATCATTAACACCATCCCCGGTCATGGCGACAATGTGTCCTTTCTCTTGAAATGCATTGACAATTTTCAGTTTATGTTCGGGAGTGACCCTGGCAAAGACATACACTTGATCAATGATGTCTTCCAGTTCGGTCACTGACATTTTATTCAGCTGATAGCCATCGAGCACCATACCGTTTTCTGGAAGTAAATCCAATTCAGTTGCAATGGCTCTAGCAGTTTTTCATGATCACCGGTAATCATGACCGATTTGATTCCTGCTGCCCGACATTCCGCAATCGCCTTTTTAACATCTTTTCTTGGCGGGTCCATCATCCCGTACAGACCGATGAATGTGAGATCCTTCTCCAGTACCGCAGACTCCAATGAGTCATTTTTCTTCAGCGGTTTCATACCAATTGCCAGTGTCCGGAGTGCCTTATCTGCCATATTGTCAATAGTGTCGTGAATATGCGATTCATCACCGGAATTCAAAAGCGTTCGTCCGTCTTCCTTCATCATATATGCGGAACGAGGCAAGAGTACTTCCGGTGCGCCTTTTGTTATCAGAAAACGCATGTTGTTTTCGTCTTCGATTACCACACTCATCCTTTTCCGTTCTGAATCAAACGGAAATTCTTTAATAATGCGGTAGTTATCATGCAGTTTCCGCTGGAGTCCAAGTTTCCTTGCCGCAACCAATAAAGCCCCATCCGTCGGGTCACCATCGACAGCATATTTGCCTTTTTTCACAATCAGGGAAGCGTTATTACACAACATGCCGTATAAAAGCATTTTTTCCAAATTAGGGAAAGTATTACCTACATTTTCTTTATTCCAGAAATAATCCCCATTGATATCATAGCCGTCACCAGTAACATACAGCATTTTCCCATTCAGGAAAACTTCTTTCACTGTCATTTGGTTTTCCGTCATCGTCCCGGTCTTGTCCGAACAAATAACCGAAGCACATCCTAATGTTTCGACAGCTGACAGTTTTCGGACGACGGCGTTTTTCTGATCATCCGCTGGACACCAAGTGACAATGCTACAGTTACAATCGCCGGTAATCCTTCAGGAATGGCTGCAACTGCCAAAGACACACCGGCAAGAAACATGTTATATACCGCATGCCCCTGATACACACCAACAAGGACAACCAGTGCGGTCAGGACAAGTGCAACACTAATCAGCACTTTTCCCAATTCAGCAAGTTTATGTTCCAGTGGGGTCGTTGTTTTTTCTGTCTTCACCATTAGAGATGCGATTTGACCCATAACGGTATCCATGCCTGTCCCAACAACAATGCCAACACCGGATCCTCTGGTCACCATCGTGTTCATGAACCCCATATTCACCTGATCCTGAGCATCCAGTTTATCTTTGTCAATGCTGGCGGCATGTTTTTGCACCGGCAGTGATTCACCGGTCAGGGCAGATTCTTCCGTTTCCAGACTGTTGGCCTGAACGATTCGGATATCTGCTGGGACCCGGTCACCACTATTTATCCGCACGACATCCCCAACCACTATTTCCTGGGACGGGACTTTTTCCCACTTGCCATCACGCAGGACTTGTGCGGATGGTGCTGACATCTCCTTTAATTTGGTGAGCGATTTTTCAGCCTTTTGCTCCTGGAAATATCCAAGAAAGCCATTCACAAGAACAATCACCATAATGGCTATTGCATCGACATACTCCCCCAGTAGGCCAGCAATCAGCGTGGCAGCAAGCAGAATCAGAACCATAAAGTCCTGAAATTGCTTCAGAAAAATAAGCCATTTAGATACACTTTTTCTGATTCCAGGCGGTTTGGCCCATATTGCTTCAGCCGTTCATCTGCCTGTTTACCTGCCAGTCCGTGCTTTGTTGTTACATACAGTTTTTGTTCGACTTCATCTGCATTCATTTGATACCATTTCATCTGCATTCCTCCAGATTCATCCACATAAAAACTTTTCACGCCATCCCTTCAGTACCGATAACTATGCAGACTTGTCCTGAAACATGCTATAATTGAAAGAAAAGAGAAGTGCGTTTACTACTCCCGTGCCCGGACACGGTAATCTCCGTAGCATTTACAGACAGACAGAAGAGGTGATCATATGCCATTTGATGGAATTGTTACCCGTGCGGTAATGACAGAACTGACAGAAAAAATCATCCCCGGAAAAATTGCAAAATATACCAGCCTACGGATACAGAGCTTGTTTTTACCATACGAAGCCAGGGACAGAACCACTCCCTGTTGCTCTCTATTCATCCAGTATATGCACGTGCCCATTTGACCAATGACAACTACCGTAATTCTAAGGAACCCCCAATGTTCTGCATGCTTCTAAGGAAACACCTTTCCGGTGCAGTGCTCGAATCAATTGATCAGGACGGCATGGAACGAATGATTACTTTCACCATTCAAACGAGAAACGAAGTAGGCGACAGGACAACGAAAAAACTCATCGTTGAACTCATGGGGAAACATAGCAACATCATGCTTGTTGATGGGGAAACAGGCCTCATTCTTGACAGCCTGAAACATATTTCCGCAGCACAAAACCGGCACCGAACGATATTACCTGGGCATGCGTACAAACTTCCGCCAAGCCAAAACAAACGTAACCCATTAGAAACAGATGGCGACATGCTTGTCAGAAAACTGGACTTCAACGCTGGAAAAATGGAAATGCAGATTGTCCGGACGCTGACCGGTTTTTCACCATTCATTGCTGCCGAGCTCGTCCACAGGGCCAGGCTTGGAACGATGGACACTTACAGAGAAATATTTGAAACAATCAGAGATGATATGAATCATAATCATTACACACCGGCTATCTATAAAGGCAAGAAAGAAGATTTTCACGTTCTGCCGATTACGTATTGGAACGGAGAATCCGAAACATTTGCAGGGACGAATGAAATGCTCGATCAATTCTATTCCGGTAAGGCTGAGCGGGACCGGGTAAAACAGCAGGCCAAAGATCTGTACCAGTCATTAAAAACGAACAGGATAAAAATAAGCGCAAACTAAAAAACATGAACAGACGCTGGCCAAATCCGAAGACGCCGAAATGTACCAAAAGCTCGGGGAACTGCTGACTGCGAATATGCATTTAGTGCGCCACGGTGATGCCGCCGCGACAGTAACGGACTATTATGACCCGGAACAGAATTCATTAACGATTGAACTGGATCCCAACAAGACACCGAGTGAAAATGCTCAGCGTTTTTTTCAAAATGTATCAGAAGTTAAAAACATCCAAGAAAAAATGCAGCGGGAAATAGCCAAAACTCACAGCGAAATTAATTATCTGGATCAGCTGCTCCAGCAAATCGACACTGCACGCGAAGATGATATTGAAGAAATACGGGAAGAGCTCCGGGAAGAAGGGTATTTGAAGAAGCAAAAACAAGGGAAAAAGAAAAACCGCAGAAACCAACTCCGGAAAAATACACTGCATCAGATGGTGCCGTTATCCTTGTCGGCAAAAACAACAAACAGAATGAGTATTTGACAATGAAACTTGCCCAGCGTGATGAGATCTGGCTGCACACAAAAGATATACCGGGATCCCACGTGCTCATTCGCTCCAGGGAGCCAAGTGAACAGACGCTATTCGAAGCAGCCCAGCTCGCAGCCTATTTCAGTAAGTCACGGCATTCATCATCCGTGCCTGTCGACTATACACGCATACGGCATGTAAAAAACCGAATGGGGCCAAGCCCGGATATGTCACATATGATAATCAGCAAACACTGTTTGTCACACCAGATGCAGAAACGACAGCAAAATTAATGCGGCTTGGACAAAAATATTGAAGCATTAAAAAATCCGAACGATGATTTCAGGTATCAAATCAGTTCGGATTTTTCTTCTTCCATATAAGAAACACTTCTGCACTCGCTATGAGACGAGGCTGGGCTTGAGTTCTTCTAATGGCTCTTTTCGTCACTTTCGTTGTTTTCCAGCGTAGTTGATATAAACTGCGACATAATGAAACTTCTCTTTCGTGAGACTTTCTTCTGTTCTGATTACCGTTAAGTGCTTAGAATCGCTCCGGCAATATACTTCGCTTTCCATGGGCACGGCCTCAGCCTCCTCGGAAAGCAAAGAACACTTTCCTGCGGGGTCTTCGGACGCGTGCTGTTCCCATAGGAGTCTTCGTATATTGCCTCCGCTGTCAGTGAAGTTCTGCATATGGAAAGAACACCACACTAAGCTACAGCAAAATGCGACACTCCTGCGGGAAAGGAACAGTCTGAAGACCCACGAGCATTCGGTAGTGAGTGAGGAGGCTGAAGCGTTCCCCGCGGCAAAGAAGACACTGCGAATGC
>BBCA01000044.1 GCA_001311805.1 Lentibacillus juripiscarius JCM 12147
ATAAAACCGGGTGCAATAGCATCACCCGGTTATCTTTCATCTGATCATTTGGTTGCAGCCTGTTGGTCAACATTCACTTCTATATCACCAAACTCATCACGGACCATTTGCATGATGTTGACTACTTCTGATTTTGACAGCTGTTCAGACTCTTTCACATGAACTTGGACTTTGTCATCCTCATGACGCACCAGCACATCACCGTAATCGGCTGAAGCAATAATTGACTCTTCCAAAATCTTTTCCTTTCTGGATATTTCTTCGAGCTGGTTCATCTTATCCTTGGCCTCATTTTTCTCATCCACGCTCGCTGTGCTTGAGGCTACAACATCATCCAGCCGGTCCTTCGCTGCACTGCGCTCATCCTCGATTTCCATGCGGATGGAAGTAAACAGCTGATCTTCCTTAAGATTGGAGATGTCATTGACATCCGCTTCACTGTCATTCTTTTTGCATTATCCTCTCCCGCCGCATCGGATGCCGCTTCCTCCGCAGAATCTTCCCCATCAGGCAGATACGCAAGATCCCCACTCCCCGGTGATGTCATGTAATAGACACTCAAAACAATCATTAAACTCAGCATTGTCAATAGCCATACCGTCTGTTTCTTTAACATTGATACACCCTCCTAATTTTTTGGCATTACAGATACTCTATGTGATGGTACATCAAGCACCCGGGAAACAGCTTCAATCACCCATTTTTCCACACTTGCATGATCGACTCCTTCAGCAACGACAAACACCCCCCTGACATCTGGTTTTTTGTCTGAACGAGCAATGGAACTTCTTTATCCCCCTGCCGCACCAGTACAACTTGTGTTTCCTCCGAATTTTCTTCTATTTGCCTCTCACCGCCATTTGTATCTGTTTCTTCTGTTGATTGCTGATTTTTGATTAAGTTTTTTTCATAGACTTTCACTTTGGTTGAATCCAGATTGACCATGACTTCCGCTTCTGATACACCCTGAATCTTGTTCAGCAATTCCTGCAAATCTTCTTCATAGTTTTTCTCTATCTCATTAACACTGGAACTTTTGGAGGATTTATCCAGCATTGTTTCATCTGAAGATGGTTTCTCCATCTTTTTCGGCGGCTCCTCAATGGACGAATCTTCTTTTGCTGTGGAAGAGAATACATTCCCCAGCATCAAGAGCAGCAAGCCAAGCAGGCCAATAACAATAATATATCCGGCCTTTTTGGAAGGTTTGTTCGAATCTCCTGATGTTCCTAAAAGCTTTTGCAAGTATTTCTTCAAGATGCCCCACCCTCCCTTGCAATGGTGATTTTCTCTTTGTCCACTTCCCATACATCATGCAATAAGTTCTTAATTCCTTCTGCATTGATTTCGGTCTCTTCCGCGGCCGGTTTGTCCGTGTCAATTACAACGTTTTCAACAACCGCCACTCCCCCTTCCTCTGTCTGCGGTTCCTGCAGATATACAGTGACTTTTTCCAGATTCTTCTTCAGGTTTTCATCCGCAGCATCCACCTCATCCGAAATCTGGAGGTCCATGTCCGCAATTTGCTGCTGATAGTTTTTCTTAAGGGGCTCATTTGCCAATTCTTTTAATTGGACAGCCATTTGTTCTCCAATATATGCACGCTGGGACGCTTGTATTTCACTTTTTTCATTTCCACTGTATTTTCCAGACTATTTTTTCCGTTTGTTCATTCGTCATTTCCGTGTATGCCGCCTGGAGTGACTGTTTGACATCCATATCAAATAAATAGAATACGGGCTTCAAAAAATGAGAATCAGAATCAGTCCAACTGTTAATTTAATATATTTTTCATCGAGGTTGCCGGAATCAAAAGATCAACGACAGAAGCCAGCAGCAGAAACAGAATAATTTGGGTCACCCAGTCAATGAGAATATCCATCCCAACACCCCTAACGCAGCAGGATTGTTATATTACTTGCAGCTACCAGAATAACGATGGCAAGGAAAAACATTAATGTCACAGCCAGTAAAGCGGCCAGAATAAACACAATATACTTGCTAATCGTGTCCATCACAGAAATAACCGGACCATCGCCTATCGGCTGCAATATAGCCGCGGCTAATTTGTAGATGAGTGCGATGGCAAAGATCTTAACTGCCGGGAAAATGGCAATAAAACGATAATGAGCACACCGGCAATGCCGACCGCATTTTTCAAGAGCAGTGACGCACTTAAAATCGTATCCGTCGCATCCGTGAATGTCCTGCCGACAACCGGGATGAAGTTACCGGTGATAAATTTGGTCGTTTTCATTGCAACGCCATCCTGGACAGCACTGGATGCTCCCTGAACAGACATGACACCCAGAAAGATCGTCAAAAAGATGCCAAGCGTTCCCATGCCAACTTGTTTCAATAGATTGGCTAGTTTCGACACACTGTAATTTTCATTTAAATTACTGACAATTAATAACAGTGCTGATAAAAACAGCAAAGGCAGAATGAACTTTGATACAAGCACCCCACTCAAATTAATAAGAAAAACAATGACAGGATGAAAAAAGGAAACAGTTATGACATTCCCCAACGTCGCCATAATGCCCAGCATTAGAGGTAACAGCGCGATCATGAAGCTGCTCATGGTATCAATCGCGTCGTTGGCATAGGAAACGGCCACGTAAAAACTGTTCAATGCCAGATAGATCAGAACAATATAAACAATATAGTACGCAATTTTACTGACAGCACTTTTTTCAAAGGCGGTATGGATGGTTTGCAGGATGACTGAAAACAACGTGAGCATTAATAGCTTGCCTAGCAGTTTTCCATTCAGAATGAGTTCATGCAGCAGGAACTCAAGAAGGCCCCATAATGTATTTTTAATAGAGAATGAGCCATTGTCTTTAATAAACTCATAAATGCTTGTCTTTTCAATCTCAGGTACATAGCCCCCATACTCATGCTCGAGCGTTTTCCAGAAGGTTTGGATCCCATCGAGTGAAATATCATTCAGCAGCTGGTTCTCCATTTCAGCCGGCTTCTCCCCGTCCTTCTCTGTCTCGGCGGAAACAATTGATTGTCCAAGAAGGAGTGACAGCAGAATGAAAATGACGCCAATTTTCCACTTAGTCTGTTTCACTAGAGCACATAACTCCTTTCCCGGACTCTTCCTATACGGAAGAGACAAAACGCAGGATAGCTTCAGCCACAGCACTTATAATCGGTATCGCCAGAAGCAGAATGAATATTTTCCCGGCCAGTTCGATCTTCGCTGCGACGGAACTGAGCCCGGCATCCTTGGTCAGGTTTGCTCCAAGCTCAGCAATGTAGGCAATGCCAATTATTTTCAGGATGGTTTTCATATACATCCCATCGACATTTGCTTTTGTACCCAACGATTCAATCAGCTGGAAAATGGTGCCAATTTGCTGGATGACGGCCAGAAAAATCATAATTCCGGTAATGACAACTAATAGAAATGCAAACGAAGGATTCACATCTTTAATGATCATATAAAGAATGCTTGCGATAATCCCGATGATTACGATTTGTATAATATCCATTCATTACTGCCCCTGAAAAAGGAATACGGATTTAATCTGCTGAAACAGATCCGAGAGACCATCAATGACAATGACCATCACGATAATGAAACCTACAAGTGTTGCAAACTGGGCTATTTCTTCCTTTCCCATTTGCTTTAAGATCGTGTGAATGAGTGCAACAATAATTCCTATCCCTGCAATTTGAAATAGTATGGATGCATCAATCGCCATAGTTGGTGCGCTCCTTTCCCTTCTAAATCAGCAGCAATACGACAAACAAACCACATAATACGCCTAAACTTTTGCCATTTTTCCGTATTTAAACTGATTTTCCCTCGCCTCTTCCAACTGCCGGTCCAATGGTTGATTGTCAAATGGATATGCTTCTGCTGCTGATCGAAGTCATGCTGCCCAAGCGTCCTGCCAAACTGATTTAAAATTTCCCCTTCATTTTCAGACAGGGATGATGTTGTCAGTAAATCATCGACATGGTTATTCCAGACACTGTACAAATCAGTGGCTTTCTCATGCATGGAAACGTGCATGTTATGAAAAAAGTGCTTAGCGGTTCCGGAATTTGTCTGGCAATGGTTTCAAATGCTTCCGGCAAGGGCAACTGGCTGTATAAAATTTCTGCCTCCAAAATTTGCAGGGCGTTTTCATCTGCCGAATATGTTTCGGACGCTCATTAAGTCTTCTGCTGATTTCAAACCCGATCAGCGTTGTTGTGCCTATAAAAAGAAGTGCGCCAATCCACTTCATCTGTTGAGCACCCCGATTTCTGCAGTAGGTTTTTTTCATTTCGGCTGTAAATACGATGGATGTCTCCAGGCTTTTTATGTCTGTTCAAGACGACAAACCGCTCGAATACATCATGTTCAAACAAAGGCTGCAATGATGGCCGTTTTTTAAGCTCCTGCAGTGAATCACCATGAATCGTGCAAATGACCGTGACACCGGCATTAATAGCTTCCATCAGTGCTTCTGCATCTGATCTGCTTCCAATTTCGTCAACAATCAGGATTTCCGGTGACATCGACCTGATCATCATCATCATGCCTTCCTCTTTGGGACAAGCATCCATTACGTCGGTTCGTATGCCCAGATCATGCTGCGGAATACCCTTTTGGATCCGGCAATTTCCGAACGCTCGTCCACAATGCAGACTTTGCGGGCCCCGGTGCTGCCCCACCCCGTTCCAATCAGACGCGCAACATCACGAATAAGCGTTGTCTTGCCGGTCTGTGGCGGACCAATTAGAAGCGTGTTCAAATAATGGTGCTCGTAAAGGTACGGGATGAGCAAGTTGGCTGCACCAATTTTTGCTTGGCAATCCGAATGTTAAAGGAAGCTATATGCTGGATGGCTTTCACGTGTCCATGCAGTGTGTTGACCTTTCCGGATAATCCGACACGGTGGCCACCTTCAATCGTGACATAGCCTTCACGCAGTTCATCTTCCAGCCGGTAAAGCGAGAACTCGCTGAGCTGATTTAGCACAAATATGCTGTCTTTTCGTTCCGGCCGTACATGCCCAATCCACTCGGCATAGTCATCAAAACAAGTTCAACAGGCTGCTGGAGCCGAAAACGGATTTCCTGCATGTGTCCCCAGCGATTTCCAATTTTATCGTGGATCGCTTGTCTTATTCGCTCAGGAAATAATCTGAGTATTTCTTCCATAGCATGTCCCCACTTTTACAATAGCTTGTTAGTAAATATATGATGGCAGATTTGAATTATGACCTGACGTGCATAAAAGAAGCTGGGCATAACGAAAATCATCAACACGAAAACCGAATGATGACTGGAGTATTTTCGTATTCGCTGGGACAAGTCTTAACCCACCGCTGGAAAAAATACTTCGATGGCTTTAGATGGAAAACCATTTATAGTGATATTTCTAAGGAGACTATTGTGTATTATGTCACCTTAGCGAAAAAACGCCGCTGAACAATTTCTATAAACTGCGACGTAACTTACCGCTACGGAAGTACACTACGCTTTCCGCGGGCTCGCGATGAGCCTCCTCGTGAGAAAACCACTCACTGCGGGGTCTCATCGTCTTCGCTTTCCCGCTGGAGTCTTCGTGTATTTCCTTCGCTATTGCGGCGATTGGAGCGTAGGGCAGTCGACTCCTGCGGGAAAAGCAACAGCTGAAGATCCCGCAGGAAGCGGTTTTTGCTTCCGAGGAAGCTGAAGCGTTGCCCGCGGTAAAGAAGACACTGCGAAAAGCGTGAGGTTGAGCAGATGTCGCACTTATGCCTGTGGTGAAAGCGACTGCCCGGAGCGGAAATCAGCATTGCAGCAGTGTCGCAGTTTTTATCAACTACGCCGGAAAACAACAAAGTTTAAGACGAGAGTCATAAAAAATCCGAACTGATTTAACATCTAACAGGGAAATGTTGAATCAACGTTCGGAATTTTCGTTGCCTCAATACTTTTGTCCCAACACAAACAAAGCGGCCCTTCGTGAGGACCGCTTTTTGTCTATGCTCTTGATACATATTTTCCTTCCGATGTACTTATGACTAACACATCACCCTGATTAATAAAGAATGGCACTTGCACGACATACCCTGTTTCAAGTGTAGCAGGCTTTGTTCCCCCGCTCGCCGTGTCGCCTTTCACTCCCGGCTCTGTTTCAGCTACGGTCAATTCCACGTTTTTGGGGAGTTCCACACCGATCACTTCCCCCTCATACGTACTTATCGACACTTCCATATTTTCCTTCATGAAACTCAGTTCATTTTCGATTTGGCTGGTTTGCAGTTCAAGCTGTTCATATGTGTTCGTATCCATAAATGCATGTGTATCACCGGAAGCATATAAATACTGCATCTTCCTGTTTTCAATATGTGCCCGATTTACTTTTTCGCCAGCACGGAATGTTTTTTCCTGAATATTACCATTGCGCAGGTTCCGAAGTTTGGACCTTACAAATGCGGCCCCTTTTCCCGGTTTGACATGCTGGAAATCAATAACTTGCCAAATATCGTTATCTACTTCAATCGTCAGTCCAGTCTTAAAATCGTTCACTGAAATCATGTAAAAGAGTCCTCCTTCAGTCTATAGTTGAATCAGTTCTTTCGGAGCTTTTGTCAGCCGCTCGTTGCCGGAACTGGTCATAATAATATCATCCTCAATGCGGCATCCGCCAACATTTTGGAATATAGATACCAGGTTCCACCGTGACAACCATGCCTTCTTCCAGTTTCTTATCTGAACGGAACGACAGGCTTGGGGCCTCATGCACTTCCATGCCCAGACCATGACCTGTGGAATGGCCGAAATAGTCGCCATATCCCTGTTCCTTTATATAATCTCTTGTCAGTGCATCGGCCTCTTTTCCGGTCAAACCCGGTTTAATCCCGTCTACACCGCGCAATTGTGCCTCAAGAACTGTGTTGTAGATTGCTTGCAGCTCAGAAGAAATGTCACCGACAGCAACCGTTCTCGTTATGTCAGAGCAATAACCGTTGAACAAAGCACCATAATCCATGGTAACCAGTTCGTCGGATTGTATTTCTTTATCGGAAGCAACGCCATGCGGGAGCGCAGCCCTATAGCCGGACGCAACGATGATATCAAAGCTTGAAGAGGCTGCCCCTTGTTTGCGCATGAAGAATTCCAGTTCGTTGGAAATGTCTATTTCTTTAACACCTGGCCTGATATAATTCTGAATGTGTGTGAACGCATCATCGGCAATTTGGGCCGCCTGCTTCAAAATGCTTCGTTCTTCCTCGGTTTTAATCAGACGGAGGTTTTCCACCAGTCCGCTCACTCCGACTAAATCTGTAATGAATGTCTTTTTATACAGTTCATAGGCCGAAAAAGTCACGTGATCTTTCTCAAACCCAAGCCGCTTCACATTCATTTCCTTTAATTGGCTGCTGATTTCTTCATGGATCAGCTGTTTATGTTCCACTACTGTAAATCCGGCTGCCTGCTCATTTGCTTGATCTATGTAACGGAAATCTGTAATAAAGCGGGCATCGTTTTGACTGACAATTACTGCCCCAGCAGTGCCGGTGAACCCGGTAAGGTACCTTCTGTTTACTGGACTCATGATTAAAATAGCGTCCAGGTTTGCTTCCTCCAGTTTACTGCGAAGTTTGTTTAATTTCCCCATTCGATCATCCCTTTCTATTTATTCTCCAGGAAAGCCAATGCCGCCAGTCTGTAGCTGTTTCTTCCAAAGCCGACAATCTGCCCATAACATACAGCTGCCAGCATAGACTGATGGCGGAATGCTTCACGCTGATGCACATTCGATATGTGCACTTCAATAACAGGCGTATCGATTGCAGCGATGGCATCACGCAAGGCAATACTTGTATGGGTGTAGGCAGCAGGGTTGAAGAGAATGCCATCGTATTTCCCATTCGCCTGATGAAGGCAGTCAATCAGTTCCCCCTCATGGTTGGACTGAAAACTATCCAGTTCACCCCCATAGTGATGTACCAGTCCGGAGAGTTCCTCCTCGATGGACTGCAGCGTGAAATCCCCATAAACTTCCTTCTCCCGTTTTCCGAGCAGGTTAATATTCGGTCCATTCATAAGCAATAGCCGGTTCATTGCACTCATTCCTTTACCATTTCAGAATTGCTGCGGACTGTTATAGTCTATCATAAACAGAAACATTTGAATAATGGTAAAGTCCCAAAATAATGATGACCATGCATCCGTCCCGCCGCTAATTCTGTGCTTCGTTATCCTTTAATTGGTGCAGCGTATCATTGTAGTCATAAGAAATGGAATATCCGACAAACGTGCCATATAGTATATATAAACAGATGGTTGACACAATCGTATACATATTAAGATCCGTTAAAGGAGGAATGTTTGGAAAGACCGGCTGCAGCAGATAAAAACGATTCCCCACAAAATAACTCCATAAACAGCGCCCATCAAAAATTTTCTATCTTTTTAAAGAAAATGTAGTAAACAAACGCGACCCCAATGGACAGCAAACCTGTCATCACGACCGACAATGCATTGCCCAGCCATCTGTCCGTCCATTCCGCCGTTATCCACGATCGCAGCAGATAGCTCTTCGGGGTTACCTCCGAAAAATTGAAGAAATAAAGCACAATGCCAAGAAATCCAAATACCAGACCGCCAACAAAACCCGTAATCAGCGACCTGGACAATAAACTTAGTGGCTCCTCCCGTTTATTCTGCTCCAATTGCTTATCCTCATTTCCCACTATAAACACCTCCACTTTTATTGTTGCCAATGTCCAAAAATCCAATCATGCCATTTTAAATGGATTGGTCAGTGAATATCATTCGTTAAAAGAAGGATTTTTTAGTAAAATAGAATTAGACACAAAATGAATATAATACACAGGACAGGAAACAATGTAAGCAGTAGTATAAAGTTATAGTTTATAATTTTTGCTGGAGCTGATAAATATAGCAGAATAGTGGTATACACATTAGTAAGTATTGATTATTTGAAGGGAGGATATCCAAGTGGTTCGTAATAAATTTTCTTTGCTGGTTTATGCGATTATCGGGCTTGCCGTTATCGGTGTCATCACACAGCTGTTCACCAACACAGCTTCCTTTCTGACAAGTATACTGACGATGGTTGGTTTTGCTGCTGCCATCTTTGCGGTCATCTACTTTTTGTCTTTCGGAAGGGGAGTTCTTCTTCCAATGACGCAAAAAAATATAAACAGGCCGTCAAACAATCCAAGTCGAAATATAGCCAAAAGCAAGCAAAACCAACTAATAACAACTCCCAATCACAGCCATCCGCAATGAAAAAGAAACTGAATAAACGTGCATCCCACCTAAGGGTAATTGATGGGAATAAGTCCAAACGTAAAAACCGGGCCAGCTTTTAAAACTGGACCGGTTTTATTCTGGCCAGCGCTTCAGGAACGCATCAGCTTGTTCTCTTCCAGCATCAATTAATTGCTGCTTCACCTCATCAGACAATTTAAAATTGGTTGCGTCTACATGTTCCACTGGGATAAAGATAATGTGATGCTGATCTGATTTGGAAACATACCGTGCATCATGGGCATGAAGCATTGTGCTGAACAGTGCTTGAAACAAGTCAAGCGCATTCCCAATTTTACGGGGGCTATTCTGTTCGGGATAACCACTCAGCTTCACCCCCAATACGGGCCGTGCGTACTGGTTTCTCCCATCCTCAAATACCCATAACGGAAAATTACTCAATAGTCCTCCATCAACAATCAGGCTTTTTGCTTCTTTTTGCCGCGTAATTTTTCCGGCATAAAAAATATGGGAAACCGGCGCTCATCCTTACGGCTTTGGCGACCGAAAAGCTGTTTGGGTTTATACCATATATCCGCTGTAAGTCATCTGGTATAACCACTAGTTTTCCGAGTGAGATGTCACTGACAATCACTTTCAGAAAGCCTGGATTCAAATCACTAAATGTATAAACACCTTTTCTGGCCAACTGTCTGTACATCCAAGTTTCCAGTTTATTACCCTTATACAAGCCGAGCTGAAAATATAGGTTCACCCACTTTGAAAATGGGATGAATGAAGTCCAGACAGGTGGATCCAAAAATTCCTGTACATCCAATTCTTGTACAAGCTGTTCTATGTCGTCAATGCTGTATCCAGCTGCAAGAAGAGAGGCCATCAAAGCCCCGGCCGATGACCCGGCCACCCGCTCAAAGGAATAGTTATGTGCATAGACCCGCTGTATAGCGCCAAGGAGAGCGTATGCCTTTACACCGCCACCGGAAAACACCCCATCAATTCTCATCTTGTCATCCCCGCCGCCCCTTCTCTAGTCATCCATTCTGACAAAGAATTCCTGTTTTATATATAGGCAGGCGTGCAGGAAAATAGAACAAAGAATACACTACTGGCGCAGACGATTATGCTTCGTTTTCTTCAATAGTCTGGTGTAACTGTTCAACACGTATGCTGTCCTGTTTGAAATACTGCACCAAGTCACCGATCCTGTCGATTGAATTCCAGCTAAGATGATGCTCGATGCCTTCAACATCTTCATAAATTTTATCACTGTCCACACCAATCACTTCAAGAAATTCTTCAAGCAGTTCATGCCTGTAAACAAGCCGTTCACCAAGTTTCTGGCCTTTGGCTGTCAAAATGAACCCCCGGTATTTCTCATAGTTGAGATATCCGTCTTTGTCCAATTTTTGCACCATTTTCGTAACAGATGACGGGTGAACCTCCAGTGTTTCTGCGATATCGGATACACGGGCATATCCTTTTGATTTCATTAAATTGTGTATCAGTTCAATATAATCCTCCATGCTCGGAGTAGGCACCTGAATCACTCATTTCATGGGAATAATTTTTTAGCTTATGCAACAATGTTTCTCTTTAAAGCATACACGATAGGTGCACGTTGGACAAGTCACAAACAAAAAGAAGGACGGCCATGCCGCCCCCCTTTTGAGGAAATTATAATCCGCACTTCAGCTGTGCGCCGCAGCTTGTACACGTATTACAGCCGCCTAATTCTTCAACACTTCCATTCCGGCATACTGGGCAAGTGTCGCCGACTTCCGATCCAAAGGTGACATTGGTTTTATCCAACTCCTGAATGGTATCCATCAGAACAACTTTCGGCCTTTCCTCTTCAAAAAGTTCGGTTTGTTCACTTGCTGCATTTTCTTCTGCTTTTAAGGTGAGCACTTGTGTATCACGGCTACCGTCGACGTATACGGTTCCACCTTTTGCACCGCCATTGTATAATCGCTGGTACACACTTTCCACCTGATCAACCGTATATCCTTTTGGTGCATTAACCGTTTTGGATATGGAACTGTCCACCCATTGCTGTATGACACACTGGGTATCCGCGTGTGCCTCTGGGCTTAGGTCCATTGCGGACACAAACCAGTCCGGCAGACTGTCTGAATCCTGTTCAGGATGCTCATCAAGGTACTCCTGAACAATGTCAGCTTTAACCTCAATAAACTTGCCTAATCTGCCGCTTCTGTAATACGAAAATGAGAAATATGGTTCCAGTCCGGTACTCACGCCAGCCATCGTTCCGGTGCTTCCAGTCGGTGCAACCGTCAGCAGGTGGGAATTACGGATGCCGTGGTCGCGTATTGCTTCTTTAATATCATCCGGCATTTTTTGCATGTATCCCGTGTTCACGAATGCCTCCCGCAATTCTTTTGTTTCGGCATCGGTCTCGCCGACGAGGAACGGGAAACTGCCTTTTTCTTTTGCCAGTTCAATCGACTCACGATAAGCAGTTGTTGCGATTGTTTCAAAAATACGGTCAACGAGTTTATTGCCTTCTTCTGATCCATATTTTGTCTGACAGTAAATCAATAAATCATGAAGACCCATGACACCTAGACCTACACGTCGCTCGCCTAGTGCCTGTTTTTATTTTCTTCAAGGAAGTATGGTGTTGCGTCAATGACATTATCCTGCAGACGGACACCTGTCCTGACTGTCTGCTTCAGCTTTGCAAAATCCACTGTCTTCGTTTGTTTATCAGCCATTTCAGCCAGATTGACTGCGGCAAGGTTGCAGACGGAATAAGGTGCAAGCGGCTGTTCCCCACACGGATTTGTCGCAACGACCTGATCGCCATAGGCTTGTGCGTTTGTCATTTCATTGGCATTGTCAATAAAGAAAATGCCCGGCTCAGCCGAATAGGTCGCACAAATATTAATCAAATTCCATAGTTCTTTCGCCTTCACACGACGATAGACACGAACCCCGTAGCCCATCGCTTCCCATTTGCGAACATCTCCAACTTCATGCCATTTTCGTTATAAGCACGCATCTCTTCCTCGGTATAATTTTCAACGTCTGGAAAACGGAGTTCATAGAAATCATCATTCTCAACGGCTTCCATGAAGTCTTTGGTAATGCAAACGGAAATATTGGCACCGGTCAGGAATTCCGGGTTATGAACCGTATACGTCCCAGCGGTCAGCAATTTCTGCTCTGCTTCACGAATAGCCGCCTGTGTAAAGCCACCTTGACCAGGCATGACCGATAGTTGACGATCCCCTGATATAAATCGGTTTCTGTTTCCGTCAATGGTGTAAAATTCAGCTTCTCCTGTGCAAGCTTTTTAATCTGCTCGTCTTCGGTGTTTTCAATCAGATACCTAAGTATTCTCGGGTTCTGCATTTTAGAAATAATGAATTCGATAATATCGGGATGCGAATCAACCAGCATGATCATTTGGGCTCCACGTCTCGATCCGCCTTGTTCTACTAAATGGGTCAGTTTCGCAATATCATCCAGCCAGGATACCGAACCGGACGATTTGCCGTTCACCCCCCCTGGCGAGTGCATTTCGCGGCCTAAGGTCGATCCGTTGGTACCGACGCCACCACCCCGTGACATAATTTCCATCACTTGCTTGCGGTGGTCTGAAATTCCTTCACGGGAATCTTTGATATACGGCATGACGTAACAATTGAAATAGGTGACATCTGTGTCCGCACCGGCACCGTACAGAACGCGACCGGCAGGAATAAAATTCATACTGCTTAATTCCTGGTTAAATTTCTCAAACCATTCATCCTGTTTTTCTTTCGTTAATTCTACCTCTGCCAAGCCGTTTGCATTTCGTCTGGCAATTTGTTCGTAGTAAAGTTCCAAAGGTTTGTCGATCACATCAAGAGAGCGCCGCACAACACCTGTGGCCGCTTCCTCCTCATCATCAAGAACGGACAGAAACTCGGAATCTACCTGAATGGCAGCGTCCGAGTTGTCCCAATCAATAGATTTAATAAAGCCATGGCCACGTGCAGGAAACTTCGGGTCTGCCTTAACTGTCAGAACGACGAAATCCCCGGCTTTAAGTGTCCGCTTTGCGGTATCTTTGAATGCATACCGGTCGAGCATAACCAGCCTGGAAACACCTTTGTGCGTCCGTTTCATATCATCTGTAATCGGGTGAACCTGAGGGAAAAGTCTTATATCTTCATTCAATGATTGCACATCGATGTCAAGCTGATTTTCAACAGCAGTCGACATAATGGGGTCACTCCTTTATAAGGTTGTCCGGCATGGTAACTCACCATGCTGTTACTAATAACATATCATACTTCACTTTAAGAAAACAATATATAGTACATAACTTAAATTTGAATACAATATATGGGGTGAAGAGAACAAATACAATATGATTTGTCAATCGTAAGAAAGGATAAGTATATCAAGATAATGAAAGGATAATCAAGCTAATCGCGTAAAAACAATTTTTTTGGGATTTTTAAATTTATCCATTCAGCAGGAAATTCTGCAGGTTCCCACAATATCCGCCATTCCCATTTTTTGAGGATCTGAACATTGACTAATTTCCACAGCAAAAATACTTTGAAAAATAGAGCGATACAGCATATAATAGACTCGATAGCAATGTGAATGACGGGGGAACAAATTATGGAGTATTTGATTATAGTAATAGTTGCGCTTCTGGCCTTTGGAATGTTCCGGTTCTTCAGACAAAAAAACTTTTTGAAAACCTTGACCGAAGAACAGTTCCGGGAAGGCTACCGTAAGGCGCAGCTCATTGATGTTCGTGAACCAAATGAATTCAAAAAAAGGCCATATACTTGGCGCGCGGAATATTCCGCTGACACAGCTAAAACAGAGGCTTGTGGAATTGCGCAAGGATAAACCGGTCTACCTCTATTGTCAGAGCGGCACAAGGTCAGCACGAGCGGCCCAGCTGCTTCATAAAAAAGGATACGACGATTTGAGCCAGCTGAAAGGTGGCTTTAAAATGGACGGGAAAGTCAAATGATGACCAGCGTTCCGGTCAGTGCCACGTAGTACTTCTTTGACTGGACACGAGCCGGCCAACCGGGCCATCATCTTTATAAGCCCTTAAAAAATGGACGGGGGATTTATTTCCCCGTCCATTTTTTGCTTTGATTCTTATTTTATTAAAGGCTGTTTTCTAAAAGACTGTTGCTTTTTGCTTCACTCTACAGAATAAAACCTTGCTTAACAATTTATTTCGAGTAACGCAGTACCGGTTTCCGGGCTGCGGTTGTTTCATCCATTCTCTTGACCGGTGTATGATGTGGTGCTTCCTGAACCAGTTCCGGATTGTCTTTAGCTTCCTCGGAAATAGCTAGCATAGCATCGACAAAACTATCCAGCATTTCTTTCGATTCCGTTTCTGTCGGCTCTGCCATCATCGCCTCTTCCACGTTTAGCGGGAAATAGATGGTCGGCGGATGGAAATCATAATCTAAAAGACGTTTGGCAATATCCAGCGTACGGACACCAAGTTTCTTTTGTTTTTGCCGGACAGAACAAATTCATGCTTGCAATGCTGCGAATATGGTAATACATATTCCTTTTCCAGCCTGCGCATCAAGTAATTCGCATTCAGTACGGCATATTCGCTTACTTTTTAAGTCCCTCGGCACCCATCGTGCGAATGTAGGTATAAGCACGCAAATTAATCCCAAAGTTTCCATAATATGGTTTTACGCGACCAATGGATAAAGGCCGGTCATCGTCAAACATATACTGGCCATCCTTTTTAACCAGCAGCGGTTTCGGAAGGTATGGCGCAATTTCACTGGATACTCCGACAGGACCTGATCCTGGCCCACCGCCACCATGTGGTCCAGTAAATGTCTTGTGCAAATTCAGGTGGACAACATCAAAGCCCATGTCTCCCGGTCTTGCATAGCCCATGATTGCATTAAGGTTAGCCCCGTCATAATACAGTCTTCCCCCTGCATGATGAACAATCTCAGCCATTTCAAGAATTTCCGTTTCAAACAAGCCAAGCGTGTTCGGATTAGTAAGCATCAGCGCGGCTGTCTCCTCATTTACAACACGTTTTAAATCCTCAAGGTCAACAAGTCCCTGATCGTTTGTTTTGACCGTGACCACATCAAAGCCAGCAACGGAAACAGAAGCTGGATTTGTTCCATGAGCGGAATCCGGTACAACCACTTTTGTCCGGTTATAATCACCATTCGCCTCATGAAAAGCCCTGATCATCATAAGACCGGTCCACTCACCTTGTGCACCTGCGGCCGGCTGCAGGGAAAATTCATGCATTCCAGTTAACTCTGCAAGAGATGTCTGCAAATCATACATCATTTCCATGGCACCCTGAACTGACTTCGGATCCTGATGTGGATGCAATTGACTAAATCCATCGAACCGAGCCACATCTTCATTTATTTTCGGATTGTATTTCATGGTACAGGATCCAAGCGGATAGAATCCAGAATCAACCCCGTAATTCCGCTTGGACAGTGCCGTGTAGTGACGCATAATTTCCAGCTCACTCACTTCAGGCAAGTCAGGTGCTTCTGTCCGGATATAGGCATCATCAAACTCACTATCCAAGTCCAGCTCCGGTACATCAAGATCCGGAAAACTATAACTTGTTCTCCCCTCCTGGCCGCGTTCAAAAATTAATGGAAAATCCTTATTTGCCATGAATATCCCTCACTTCTTTTACAAAAGTATCCATCTCCGCTTTTGTACGAATTTCAGTGACGGCAATCAGCATATGCCCCTTTAGTTCCGGATACGCTTTTTCCAGATCGTAGCCACCAATAATTCCGCTGTCTAACAGCCTTTCGTTAACACTAGTGACATTTTTCCGAAAGTTTTACAGCCAGCTCATTGAAAAATGGGCCGTCAAAAGCCGCCGGGATTCCGGCCTCTTGCAATTTCTGCTTCAAATACCGTGCCTTTTGCATATTCAGCACGGCCATTTTCCGAAGGCCATGTTTCCCGATAGAGGTCATAGCGACGGAACTGGCGAGCGCGTTCAATGCCTGATTGGAACAAATGTTGGATGTTGCCTTGTCACGCCGGATATGCTGCTCTCTGGCCTGTAATGTAAGTACAAATCCTCGTTCTCCCTCTTCATCCGTTGTCTGGCCAACCAGGCGCCCAGGAACTTTGCGCTTCAGCTTATCAGTTGTTGCAAAATAGCCACAGTGCGGCCCACCGAATTGTGCCGGGATGCCAAACACTTGTGTATCTCCAACAACGATGTCGGCCCCGAAATCTCCCGGCGGCGTCAGATAACCTAATGCGAGCGGATTGCTGGAGGCAATGAACATAGTCTTTTTTGCTGGCGGATAATCGAATTTATTTCCTGCATTGGTTCTATCTGACCGAAAAATTAGGATACTGGACAACAACCCCAGCAGTATTCTCATCCATTTCGTTTTGTAGCTGCCCAAGATCTGTCTGACCGTCTTTGTGATCAATTTCAATGATCTCTAGGTTTTGTCCTTTTGCGTACGTGTGAATGACTGCTCTTGATTCCGGATGAACGGTTTTGGATACGATTATTTTATCGCGCTTCGTCTGACCGGCACTCAGGGTCACCGCTTCTGCCAGTGCAGTTCCGCCATCATACATAGAGGAATTGGCCACTTCCATCCCGGTTAGTTCACAAATCATCGTCTGAAATTCAAAGATGGCCTGCAATTCACCCTGAGAAATTTCCGGCTGATACGGTGTATAAGCTGTATAAAATTCAGAACGCGAAATAACATGGTCAACAACCGATAGGATATGGTGATCGTAGACCCCGGCACCGAGAAAACAGCTGTATTCGCTCAGATTGGCATTTTTAGCTGCCATTCCGGCGAGTTCTTTTTTCAGCGAGGCTTCATTTGCCGGTTTTTTCAGATTCAATTCCCCTTTAAATCGTACTTTTCCGGGATATCCGAAAAAAGAGCCTCGGTCGAGTCGACTCCAATGACATCAAGCATTTCCTGCTTATCGTTCTCTGTCATCGGCAAATAGCGAAATTCCATAGAAAAACCTCCCCCTTACTCATCACGTTTATAAAATGGTGTTTCCACAACAACAGCTTTTAATTTCCGCTTGCGGACCTGGATGTACAGTTCCGTCCCGGGCTGGGCATATTCACTTTCCACAAGGACCAGGCCAATATTTTGAAGTGATGGTGACTGCGTGCCCGTTGTTACAAAGCCAATCTCCCTGTCATCATCGAGTACCGTATACCCTGTTCGCGGAATGCCTTTATCAAGCATTTCAATGCCGGCAAGTTTTCTGTCCGTTCCGTTTTCTTTTGTTTTTCAATACTTCTTTCCCGACAAAATCTGCTTCTTTCTTCACCTTGACCGCAAATTTCATACCTGCCTCAACCGGTGAAATGGTTTCAGAAAGTTCCTGCCCATATAATGGAAGATTCACTTCAAACCGCAATGTGTCTCTTGCTCCAAGACCGACAGGCTCCACTCCATATTCTTCGCCTGTATTTAAAATCAGGTTCCAGAGTTCCCGGCCTTTTGCAGCATCAATGTAGATTTCAAAGCCATCTTCCCCTGTATACCCTGTACGGGACACAATGGCTCCTGCATCGATTGCAGAAAAATAGACCGGATTTTCAAAACGGAAAAATTTAATTTGACTTAAATCGGTCTCCGTCAAGTTCTGGAGGACCGTTTCCGCCAGCGGGCCCTGCAGTGCAAGCTGGACGTACGCAGCTGAAACGTCTTTAATCGAGACATTCTCACCGTCTTCTTTCTGTTTTAACAGCCATTCATAATCCTTGTCCGTATTGGCCGCATTAACGACCAGTAAGTATTGATCAGCATCGAGCATATAAATGATGAAATCGTCTACTGTTCCACCGTCTTCGTAGCACATGAACGTGTATTGAGCACGTTTTGGGGTCAATCGTGAAACGTCATTTGTCACAACCCGCTGTAAAAATACTTCACTGTCCGGGCCTTCCACCAGAATCTCTCCCATATGCGACACATCAAACAATCCTGCTTTCGTTCTTGTAGCCTGGTGCTCATGCTTAATGCCGCTGAACTGGACTGGCAGCTCCCATCCGCCGAAATCAACCGTTTTCCCCCCTGATTTCGCATATTCTGGGTAAAGAGGTGTCTGCTTTAACTTACTCATGTTATCCACTCCCTTTAGAAGTTGTTCAAAAAGTCCGGTAAAAAATCCTCCTTTTGAACACGCACCTTTAAGAAACAATGATTAACTGCAAAAGGAACTAATCAAAACCGGAGAACCGGTTTATTGCAGATCTGGCATCCGGTCCCCGGCAGCTGAAAAATACGGCTTGTATTTTTCCAGACATAAAATAGAGATTTCTCTGCTGCCAGGGAAATCTCTGTCCTTCAACCAGAAAGTTGCACACTTTTGTAACAATTCAAATTACAAAGAATGCTTGCTTCGTGGGTGGTCTACTATTTGTAAACACTCTCCAGAGCCGCGTCCTACAAGAGTCTTTTTGCCTGAGAGATTCACATATGTTTGCTCCTTCGGCGTTACTGCGCACAGTAAGCTCTCCCCTTGTATTCATTCGCATAATGATATTCCATTTTTTTGGTTATACTATGTATTGGATGTTATACGTTTCAAATCTGCAATCACATGTATTATAACACAAGCCGCATCGCAAAAATAGAGATAATCACAACTTTATGAAAAAAGGAAGTATACGATGAATCAGATTGATATAAAGCGGGATACAGATTTCATTGATGGATTAGAAACAAGCCTTGAACAGGAGGGTCCCTTTTCTGCATGGGATCTTTTCCAAATGAATTATCAGGCAGCCCTGACGACCATGGCTCCTTCATTTGACGGGCTGAAGGCACTGGAGTATCTGCCGCAAATGGAGTTTATGGATCATCAGATCTCCAGTGCCAAGCAAGTAATGGAAGACATGAACGGCCGTGCAATCCTGGCTGATGAAGTTGGCTTAGGGAAAACAATTGAAGCGGGTTTGATTTTAAAAGAATATATGCTTCGCGGTCTCGTAAAAAAAGCGCTGATTATTGTTCCGGCATCACTAGTAAACCAGTGGGCAAATGAGCTCAATGAAAATTTTATATTCCTGCAGTGACTTTCAGGAAATCTCATCCGTGGGATCAGTATGACGTTATCATTACATCCATTGATACGGCCAAGCGCTCCCCACACCGTGAGCAGATACTGGAACAGGATTATGACTTTTTACTGGTGGATGAGGCACACAAACTGAAAAACCATAAGACCAAAACTATGATTTCGTGAAATCTATAAAGAAAAAATATTGCCTGCTGCTGACAGCAACACCTGTGCAAAACCGTCTGGTTGAAATATTTAACCTTGTCTCCATTCTGAAACCGGGACACCTTGGTGATTATGATACATTTTTGAAACAGTATGGCAAAGACCGAAAAACAATCGGACAGGATGGGTATCTGAAGCAGCTTATCCAAAAAGTAATGATTCGGAACACACGGCAGACTGCCAAATTTGATACCATTAAACGAAAAATTGAAACTGTCTGGGTGGATTTCACCGAGGAGGAAAATAATGTCTACAGCCAGCTGGAGAACATGACCGAAATGCTGCCTGCATTTTCAAAGATTACCTTACTCAGGGAGCTTTGTTCCTCCCGCGAAGCGTGTTATTTGTCACTCAAGAAAATGATGGAAGATAAAGAAAAAGAGGAATGGATCCGTCCGGTAACCGAGGAGATTGAACAGCTCCCGCAGCACGTGAAGGCAGCGAAAGTAGTTGATCTCATTAACCAGATTGGCGATGAAAAAGTGATTATATTCACTGAATACCGCGCTACACAATTTTATCTGCAATGGTATCTGAAAGAAAATGGTATCACTTCGGTTCCATACCGGGGTGGCTTTAATAAAGGGAAAAAGGATTGGATGAAACAGCTGTTTGAAAATCATGCACAGGTACTGATTGCAACGGAAGCCGGCGGAGAAGGAATCAACCTCCAGTTCTGTAATCACCTGATTAATTATGATCTGCCATGGAACCCGATGCGTCTGGAACAGCGTATCGGAAGAATCCACCGGTATGGTCAGGAAAGAGACGTGCACATATACAACCTGGCCATCCGTGGGACGGTGGAGGAGCATATCATGACACTGCTGTATGAAAAATAATTATTTGAGCAAGTGATCGGAAACCTGGACAGTATTCTTGCAGAACTGGACATCAATGACATTGAATCTGAAATTCAAACCATCTTTTCCGAATCGGCATCGGCCGGGGAAGCAAAAATAAAATTGGAAAATTTGTCCTCTGTTATCAAAATGACACATGACGAAGCAGCACAGGAGGAAGAGCACTATGGCAATTAACGATTTGCACCACTTTCTTGAATCCTATTTCACTGCACATCATTGCAGCATTTTGCACAATCAGGATGGTATGCTCACTGTCCAGCTGACGGAAAAAATGGACCGAGCGTTAATGAATCGCCCGTTTATTGGCACTATATTAAGAAAATGGGGCACCCTGGCGATCCAAAGCAGCTGACGCTCATTACCGACCCGGAAAAGCGGGACGGGAAACATGAATGGGTTCACTTTGGCAGTCCCCGTTTGCACCAAATCCTGAACCATTTACATGCCAACGAAAAATATACAAAGCTGTTTGAAGCAAAAGACACGAACCAAAAGCGGCTTTATTTCCATGGCTTGTTGCCAATATAAAAATCAGTTACCAAGGAAAACAAAAAAAGGATGAAATGGTCTCGATCGGATTGCATCTTGTAAACGGGACCATGAAAGTCGGAATGATGGAGGAAATGGAGGACAAGTCCATGCAAAACTCCATTTCCGATTACTGTTATACCATCGCACCAATCATAACTCTAAAGAGCGGTTTTAAACGCATGGAAACTGTACTGGAAGATTACGTCCAGAACCAGCCGCATGATTGGGCAGAGACATCTTTGAAAACGATGGAAGAAGAAATTAATTTACTGCGGCATTTTTACAAAGGGGAAAACGAAGACAATGAAATAAGAAAGGAAATGGATGAAATAAAAGAGCGGCATTACCCAAGCATTCATTTTGAAGTCATTAACGGAGGTGTTTTTTATCTGGCCGAACAAGACTAGAAATAAAACTGGCTCCCGTCTGCGCCGGGAGCCTGTCAGTCAGCCTTATTCATAAATACTTTCCATGCAAAAGGAAGCATTCCCAGCCACCGGTTTGTATAGACGGACTGGTCAGAGCGCTGCGGTTTACGCGACTTTTTTCGTCTGGTGGCGTATCAATAACTTCGTGAGCTGTTGCGTCATATACTTCACATAATCATTTACAGACAAAACAAACACCTCTTTTTGCTTGTTGTGTCTATTATTATTTGCAGCTGCAGCCTATTCTATACACGAATGCGTACTTATTTCGGTAACTGGAGAGAGAGAATTTCATCTGTAATAGCCTGCGCCTGTTTGTCATCGGTCAAAATGGTCATGTCCGCAGCTTCTGTGTACAACTCTTTTCGCCGATTATACAAACGGATTTTCCCCCGGTAGTCTCCTCCCCATAGCGGCCTGTTCGGATCATCGCCCAACCTGGAAGTTATTTCCTTCATGGAGGCATTTAAATGGATGACAGTTCCATTACGTTGCATGAATTCGACATTTTCTTTCCGTTCCACTATTCCGCCGCCAGTTGATACAATACAGCCACTCTCAGGAGTGCGTTTTAGCATTTCTGCTTCATGCATCCGGAAAGTCTCCTCCCCTTTCTCCCGGAATATAGCCGCTATTGGCCCGTATTCATCCACAACCATTTGATCCGTATCCATAAATGGAATGAACAATTTGTCACTCAGCATTTCACCAACTGTGCTTTTTCCCGTTCCCATAAACCCGATTAAATAGATGGTCTTCATTCTCTTCCCCTGCCTTTTAAGAGTTGTTCAAAATTTTTAAATAAATGTATAAAAAAAAGAAGGAGTTCTGCAAACCGTGTCGAATAGAGTCTAATGAAGGAGGTGAAACATACGTTGGACACAGCTTCCAAAATCTCAGAGCAGCTTCTCCATGCTGCTATCAGCGCAGGAGCTTCGGATATTCATTTCTTCCCTTTCTCCGATCACGCTGATATCCACTTCCGGGTGCTTGGTGCACGTATTCACCACAAAACCATTCCCATTAGCCACTATCAGTTGTTGCTTACTTACTTCAAGTTTACATCAGGAATGGATATAGGTGAAGTCCGGAAACCCCAAAATGGGACGATGATGCATGATTTTTCAGACAACCGCCTGTCACTCCGGTTATCAACACTCCCGTTAAGCCTGACAGAAAGTCTCGCCATTCGGATCCTACCGCAGGATCAGAACCTTTCCCTTGAGGAACTTTTTCTTTTCCCAAAGCAATTGCAAAAACTGAAAAATGGGTGACCAACCGCAGTGGTATCATCCTGTTTACAGGACCAACCGGCAGTGGCAAAACGACGACACTGTATACACTGCTGCAAACCATTCTGTCCGAAAAATCCTACCAGACCATTACGCTAGAAGACCCGGTTGAAAAAGACATTCATGACATCCTGCAGGTACAGGTGAATGAAAAAGCCGGCGTCACCTATCAGACAGGTCTGAAAGCTGCACTCCGTCATGATCCGGATATCATTATGATTGGCGAGATCCGGGATCATTTCACAGCTCAGTTTGCGTTTGATGCTTCGCTGACCGGTCACCTTGTACTCAGCACACTGCATGCCGGGAGTGCACAGGGAACCATTCAGCGGTTATTGGAAATGGGCGTCAACAATGTTGATTTAAAACAGTCCTTGATAGCAGTTGCAGCACTGCAGCTGGTTCCAATCAGCACTGCCCGCCACAGCGCAAGACGGGCGGCCATCATGGAAATGCTCGATGGCAACACTCTGGACAATGCTCTGAACGGTAAAAGCTTACGGAAAGCAGACCAATTCGGCACATTCCAACATTTACGAAAGAAGGCTTATGCATATGGGTTTATTTCAGAAAAAACGCTACTGGCCGCCGGGAGCAAACCATAAGTCGCCGCGCAAAGATCTGCAGCTGCGTTTTTTACACCGACTGTCCAGATTACTAAATAACGGGTACACCATGATTGGAGCACTAGAGATTATTCAATGGGATCACCAGCTGAAAGCCATTGCCTCCTCTGTCACGACCTCGCTTAAAAGTGGCAGTCCGCTTGACGAAGCACTGGAACATGTCCATTTCAGCCCGACCATAACTTCTTACCTGTATTTAGTCCGCAATAATGGTGATCTTCAATCAAGCCTGGAAAAATGTATCACCATGTATGAACAGCGGTTGGTGTACATGAAAAATTTCAGGAAACGGCACGGTATCCAATCATTCTGCTTATCGTCTTCGCCTTCCTGCTGTACTTTATTAAGCAATCCATTCTTCCGTCGTTTCTTGATCTGTTCCATGGCACGGCGGCATCAGCATCAGCCATAATGCTGACGATAGCAATCGTTGATATTGCCGGATACATTTTGTTCGGCCTGTTCATCATCCTGGGACTGGGGTTTCTCCTGTGGCGGCTTAACAAAGAAAAGATCAGTATTGACAAGCGAATTAAAGTGTACAGTATGATCCCGATTTACCGGCGATACAAACAAACGCAAATCTCCTTTCTTTTTGCCGTGCACATCAGTTCTTTATTAATGAGCGGCCTTTCCATCAAAGAAATTCTGTCCAGCTTGTCGAGACAGAAGAAACAGCCCATTCTTGCTTACTACGCTTCCCTCTTGACCAATGAATTATCGAGAGGAATTTACGTAACAAACTTGTTGGCCAGACTGCCGCTCCTCGATAAACAGTTATCCGTCATCTTTCAAAAACATTCAGATGTTAAAGCATTGGAAAAAGATTTGTCCGTTTACAGTGAGCTACAGACGGAAGAAACACATCGTAAAATTATGAAAGCCATCACGTATATACAGCCTGTTTTTTTATTATGCTGGCCGGGATGATTGTTGCCGTCTACATGTCCCTGATGTGGCCCATGTTCCAGTTAATCAATACAATCTGAAAGAGGTTGTTCAAAAAGTCCGGTAAAAATGACACATCGAATTTCTTCGTTGACTTATTTCTCCGCTTCTTGGAAAAGAAAAGCCCTTTTCCTGCGTGCGATGCGGACGTTTCCTGTGCTCGAAACAGCGTCGCCTCGAAATTTCGACGCACAAGACGTGCTAGTGTCGGCGTTGCAACAGGCGTTGCAAACTTAGCGACCGTCCTTTATCCTCTTTTTGA
>BBCA01000045.1 GCA_001311805.1 Lentibacillus juripiscarius JCM 12147
TCCTCATCCTCTTCCTGTAGTACGAGGGTAAATTTTCCTTTTCCTGGGATAGAAAAATGAAAAACTGAATTATCACGATCCATATTTTCTATGCGATTCATAAGTTCTTCTGAGGATTCAATAAATCCCATAAAATCACCGCCAGTTTGTATTTTCTTTATCATAACACAATATACGTTTCCTGTATTTTAGAAGCTCACTCTGGCTGCTTAAGCAAAGGAACTACTTCTGCAATCGCGCCCGTTCGGTATAATTATTTATTAGCAATTGCTTCAAATGTGATTGTCTGAGTTGAATCTGTAGGATACTCTCCGTATTTGTAATCTGCTGAGATAATTATATCTCTAAAACCAACCTGTTCAAGAATCATTTTAAACTCTTCAACCCCATACCAGCGAAGTGGGAACCTTTCTAGCTCTGACTGTGTTAATTGGCCATTATTCCATTTTTCATATCGATTATGAGAAATGGTATATTGATTAATAAAGTCAACTTCAACTACTTTGCTTTCTAAAGTGATAATTTCATCATTCTGTAATTCCCAAGTTCTTATTGATGCATTACTGACTGTTAGATCAGTTTGCAAAAAGACATCTAAAATAAGTTTGCCTCCATCGGAAAGATGGTTATAAAAATTTCTCAGCGCACTAAGTGAATCTTCTCTTTTATGTAACAACAAAAATGTTCCAGTTGGTACGATAATCGCCTCATATTCTGTATCCAACGAAAATGACTCCATATTCCTTCAAATAATTTCGGGTGTAGCCCTCTATTTTCACAGTTATTACGGCAAATTTCCAACATTTCTTCGGATACATCAAAACCATCAACTTTTAACCCTTTTTCTAGGAGTGGAATAAGAATCCGGCCAGTACCAACCCCAGGTTCAAGAACATTACCTTCACACGAAGCCAATCTATCGCTGTAAAACTCCACATCTCCAAAAGGAAGACCAATATATTTGTCTATATCATATACCTTTGAAGAAAGATTGTTATAATAACCCAACATATACCTTTTCCCCTTCCCTCTACCATCACTAAGCAGTGCCTTTAAAGCTAGTTTTAATATTACAATAAATCACACAATAAGGAAATTTATTCTTCAACAATATGGCCCTTATCTGCAATACAGGGCGCAAGCCTTTGTTCCAGAAATGCGCCCGATAATTGAACAGTCATTTTTAGTTATTAGCCAGTATAGTTGAAACACTAATCTATGACACACTAGGCTCCATAAGTGTTATTTGCTGATCTTCAGAATTAACTTCAACTGAAATTCCTAATGGAATAATTGACATTGGATCTGTGTGACCCATATCAAAATTGGTTATAATAGGTAAATCATATTGTTCAAATTCCTTTTGAATAACGCTTGTTATTGTGTTATCTAACTGTTCCTTTTCTTGTGGTGAGTAATCTCTAGCCCGACCAAAATGAGACCTTGTATACGGCTAAGAATCCCTTGAACACCATAACTTCTTAGTATACGTTTTATATGGTTTACTGTAGTAGTTCCTTCGCCGTTCTCCAAAAAGAGAACCTTATCATCAAAGAATTCGACTTTAGGGAAATACTTTGTACCTTTCATCATTTCAAAAACTTCAATGTTCCCTCCGAATAGTCTTCCTTTTTTTATACCGTAACCTTGTAACCATTTCCACCGCTCGGTATTTTGTTTTTCTTCATTGATTTTTCCAACATTATCAGTATAGGACCAGTCAGGATAACCTTGCGACCAATAATCGAAAGGGTGGTATTCATACTCATTATGTGGCTGAAACAATAAATCCGTAACGTGTTTTTTATAAGAAGGATCCAAGTTTCTAAGTTGAGAAATCCCTGCCATAACAGTAGGTCCATAAAAGGTAACTAACCCTAATTGATTCAAGTATGCTAGAAATGTCGTATTGTCGGATGAACCAATAACAATTTTAGGGTTCCTAAGTATAAGTTCCAGATCCAAATAGGGAAGTATTCTTATGGCGTCATCCCCTCCTATCGAACAAAAGATACCTTTAATATTTGGATCTGCAAATGCTTGATTTAGATCTTCTGCTCTTTGTTTTGGATTATTATAAAGTCGTTCATTAGCTGCACGGGCAGTACCCATTTCTTTTACTTTCAAATTAAATTCCTCTTGCAAAACACTTATTCCATAATTAAAAATATGTGGAAACAGGTTAGGTAAACCTGCTGAGGGAGATATCACTGCAACTGTGTCTCCAGGGTTTAAACGCTGCGGAGTGATAAACTTCATTTTTCATCATCCTTTTATATTCTAACATTTATCAGCTCGCCTATTTTTTCTTATAAGACCTTCACCAATTTGGCTCAATGATGCAATTTTGGCATAATTCTTATTAAAGATTAGCGCCCGTTTGAGTAATAGTCAGAAGCTGTTATCATGCATCTTTTCTAAATAACAAATAACGTATATATAGCTGTAAAACAAAGAAAAATATTATTCCGACTGTAAATTACATTATTATTGTCCAATACAACTTATCATAAGTGAGTACATTTATTTTTGCTCTGTCATTTCTTCCAAGTAAGGTCTTAAATAATCTTCACAGTGTCTATCGTCGTTTTTCAAAAAAACTTGTTATTGCTTCTCTATTATTTTCTAAATAAATAACGTTTTGAAATTCAGGTTTTTCACCTTTTGTAAATAGTATTTCAGTAAAACTTTGATAATGTTTGATTAACTCCTCTTGCGGAATTTTCAATTTAATATGATATAGGATTACTAAAAAGTCATAGGTACCGCCACTTTTTTAAAAAGACGGGAGTGCATTTTTCGATATGTTTACTATAATCAATACCCAGTTCTTCATTAAGTTCCCGTAATACACTTTCTTTAATGTCAAAATGATTTCCTTTTTTATCATCCCAGCTTAGACCTCCGCCAACACACTGTAGCCTACCTGGATAGGCTGTATGATTGGCCATTTCGCCGAACACAAATTTTGAATCATTTGTCTCTACTAATCCAGCTCCAAAAACAACTTTGCATCCTTCTTCATCTGCTATATGATTTCTAACCGTGTGTAAATAGTGGGCATAATCAGTACAGTTTAGCATTATTTTGTACAAACTCTCCTGCTCAATTAGAGAATCAACATTAAAAACTTCCCCTCGATGAAACAGGCCATCTTGGTTTATTTCCATCCAAAATTCCTCAATTTCATTCTTTCGTTCAGAAGATAATTGAACTAAATTCTGTGTATATTCTATCTCCACTTCTTTTGTAAGTGGTGTTAATAAAATGGATTTCATAATTTTTATCCTTCCTATAAAGATAACCTGGACTTTTAACAAAATGTCACAATAATGCGATTATATGCACTGTCCTTTATTCCGTTTTTTCGCCCTTTTCCTTAACATTTTAGAATTATGAACCCAACTTTTTATTTCCAAGGAAGAAGCGCTTCCTCCTATAATTAAACCTCCAAATACCGCAATGATACTACCATACAACCCCCCCAATTGTGTAGATGAAAAAAATCCCAGTTAACATTATTATTAATCCTATTATAATAAGATTAGTCCTATTCTTTTATCATAACAATCCCTCCCCACTTATTAAACAAACCAATCAAATTAGTACAACAAGTATAACATTTATAATTGAGTATACGTATAGCTTTTTACTTTTAATCATTTAGAAAATGTGAGGTGGTAATCATCTGTCATTTACTGGTACATTTGTTGTCATTCACTGGTAAAAAGTATGTCAACATTGGTACATTTACTTGGCTGTAATCATGTTTAGAGGTTTTTCTCCATTAAGACAGAAACGCAACATTAAGCTGCGGTAAAATGCGACACTCCAGCGGGAAAGGAACAGTCTGAAGACCCCACAGAGAATGAAAGTGAGCGAGGAGGCTGAAGCGTTCCCCGCGGCAAAGAAGACACTGCGAATGCGACCAAAGGAAGCTTGAGCAGATGTCGCGCTTGTACCCGGAGTGGTGAAAGGGAGTATTTTTCCGCAGCGACGTACTAGCACTCAATCCTGATAGAATTGGAAGAAGACATTAAAAAGGTGTATCGTTATATCGACTGCAATGGAAAACAGCAAAGTATGCGAAAAAAGCCTAAATATAAAACAGGCAGCCTTCATGATACGCGGCTGCCTGCTGCTCGTTACTCCTCAAAAGGTTTACTATATTCGGCTTTTTTCCAGACTTCTGTTACTTCTCCCTGATTATCCGTATCAATCACAAATGAACCATTGCTATAGCGGTCACTGGCTGATAATTCAAGTGGATACACGCTGTGCTTCTCACCCTGACTTGTTTGGAAACAAACCGTATCATCTTCCTTGATAGTGAACAGCCCTTTCAGACGATGCGCTTTTGTCTTTAGTTCCCGCAGCATAAGTAATCCGCGTTTCCCACGGCCTGATTTCTCAAATTCACGCAATTTCATCCGCTTGCACGCGCCGCGCTGTGTTACAACTACAAGCGAAGGCTCTGTTAAATCATCGAACGCCTGTCCGCTGACAACGAACTCATCTTCTTTCAGCTGAATAGCTTTCACCCCTGCTGCCCGCTGCCCGACGACCGATATTTCCGATTCATGGTACCATAAACCATATCCTTTGTTGGAAGCAACGAAAACATCACAGTTTCCGTTCGTCTGAAATACATCAACAACCTCATCATCTTCCTTCAGTTTCAGAGCAATCAATGCTTTCGTGTAACGCTGTGCTTTATACAATCCCATTTCACTGCGCTTAACGATCCCATTTTTCGTAAAGAACGTAATATATTGGTCATCACTGAATTCCCTTACAGGTATGCTTCGGATAATGCGTTCATCTTTATCAATTGTAACAAGATTGGAAATATGCTGCCCGAGATCCTTCCACCTGATGTCAGGCAATTCGTGCACAGGGAGGTACATATATTTCCCTTTATTGGTGAACAGAAGGATTTTATCCGTTGTATTCAGTTCAAACAGTCCAACCAGATGATCCTCATCCTTCATCGCGAAATCTTCACCATTTGATGCACTATAGGAACGAAGGCTTGTCCGTTTCACATAGCCGTCGGTTGTTGCTGATACAACCACATCTTCGTTTGCAACTGTCACGTCAATATCAAATGTCAACTCTTCAATCTTATCTTCAATAACCGTATGCCTTTCCCCGGCAAATGTTTTTTTCAATTGCCGTAAATCTTTCTTAATGGTCTGCAGCAATTTCTTTTCGCTGGCCAAAATGGCTTCCAGTTCATTAATTTTCTTTTTCAGTTCAGCTGCTTCTTTTTCCAGTGACGTAACATCCGTATTTGTCAGCCGGTACAACTGAAGTGTGACAATTGCCTCCGCCTGCGCCTCAGAGAACTCATATTTGGCAATGATTCGCTTTTTGGCATCCTGCTTATCTTTAGAAGCCCGAATGACAGCAATCAGTTCATCGAGAATGGATACTGCTTTGATTAGCCCATCCACGATATGTGCCCGGTCGTTGGCCTTTTTCAAATCATGTTTCGTTTGTCTTGTCATGATATCCTTCTGATGGGCTATATAGGCATCAAGGATTTGCGGGAGCGACAATAGTTTCGGTGTCTTATCCTGGATTGCAACCATATTAAAACTATAGGTTACCTGCAAATCCGTGTTTTTATATAAATAATTTAAGACACCTTCACCATCTGCGTCTTTTTTCAGTTCAATCACAACCCGCAAACCAGTCCGGTCTGTTTCGTCACGGACTTCCGCAATTCCTTCCACTTTCCGGTCAATCCGGAGCTCGTCCATTTTCTTGACCATGGTCGCCTTGTTCACATCATATGGAATTTCATCGATTACAATCTGCTGGCGATTGCCGCGGACATCTTCCACTGCCGCTCTCCCGCGGACAACAACCTTTCCTTTGCCGGTTTCATATGCTTTCCTAATGCCGTCAACACCCTGAACAATGCCACCTGTCGGGAAATCCGGGCCTTTGACTGCCTGCATTAATTCAGAGACAGATGCGTCCGGGTTATCCATTTTTTTAATAACAGCGTCAATCACTTCACCCAGATTATGCGGCGGGATATCTGTTGCATATCCGGCGGAAATCCCAGTTGAACCGCTGACCAACAGATTTGGAAATTTGGCTGGAAGGACAACCGGTTCCGAAATCGTATCATCGAAGTTCGGTACGTAATCGACTGTTTCCTTGTCGATGTCACGGAGCATTTCCGAGGCTATTCTGGACAGTCTAGCTTCTGTATAACGCATGGCTGCGGGCGGGTCCCCGTCAATACTTCCATTATTCCCATGCATCTCGACCAGCCGGTTCTGTACTTTCCATTCCTGGCTAAGGCGGACCATCGCATCGTAAACCGATGTATCTCCATGCGGGTGATAATTTCCGATAACCGTACCAACTGTTTTGGCAGATTTACGAAAGTTTTATCGTACGTATTTTTCTCTTCATTCATTGCATACAGGATTCTCCGCTGAACAGGTTTCAGCCCATCCCTGGCATCCGGAAGCGCACGTTCTTGAATAATATATTTACTGTACCTGCCGAAACGGTCGCCAAGAACTTCCTCAAGCGGAAGGTCCAAATAATTTTCAGTTTGTGCCAAACCAATCCCCCCTAAACCCTTTCTTGTTTTCTAGATACTTATACAAGCAACAGGCCGGTTATAGTTTCAGAACCGGCCTTCAGGTAAAAAATTTGCCGCATGTTACGTATGAATCTTATCATTTTCTAAAATATTTGCATCCTCTGTCATGCCGAATTCGACATTGCCTTCAATCCATTTCCTTCGCGGTACCACTTTATCACCCATTAGTGTAGTCACACGGCGCTCTGCCCGGGCCAGGTCTTCAATCGTAACCCTGATCAAGGTCCTTGATTCCGGATTCATTGTCGTTTCCCACAATTGGTCAGCATTCATCTCTCCAAGACCTTTATAACGCTGCACGATATACCCGTTTTTGAATTCCTGGATGGTATTTTTCATTTCGTCATCATTCCACGCATAAACCGTCTGCTCTTTCTTACCTTTACCTTTGGTTATTTTGTACAGCGGCGGAAGCGCAATATAGACCATACCAGCTTCCACTAACGGCCGCATATATCGATAGAAAAACGTCAGAAGCAGTACCTGGATATGCGCGCCGTCGGTATCCGCGTCGGTCATAATAACAATTTTGTCATATTGAACATCCTTCAGATCAAAATCACCGCCGACACCTGCACCAATGGTATGGACAATCGTTGAAATTTCTTCATTCTTGAAAATATCCTGGATCTTGGCTTTTTCTGTATTGATAACTTTTCCGCGCAAAGGCAACACGGCTTGGAATTTACGGTCACGCCCCTGTTTGGCAGACCCGCCCGCCGAGTCACCTTCCACTAGATACAGTTCATTTTTCTGTGGATTTTTTGATTGAGCAGGAGTCAATTTGCCGCTTAGAAGCGCATCTTTTCGTTTTTTCTTTTTACCAGACCTTGATTCTTCGCGTGCTTTTCTGGCCGCCTCCCGTGCTTCTTTCGCTTTGATAGCTTTTTAATCAGCATTCCTGCAGCATCTGGATTTTCCTCCAAAAATAGGAAAGTTTCTCTGAGACAACAGCATCGACGACAGAACGTGCCTCGGTGGTTCCGAGCTTGTCCTTAGTCTGCCCCTCAAACTGCAGCATCTCTTCTGGAATGCGAACCGATACGATGGCAGTCATTCCTTCCCGTATATCCGATCCTTCCAGATTCTTATCCTTTTCTTTCAGGTATGCATTCCGTCTTGCATAGTCATTAAATATGCGGGTTATCGCCGTTCGCGCACCTGATTCATGGGTGCCGCCATCCCTTGTTCGGACATGATTGACAAACGACAGCATGTTTTCGGCAAAGCCATCATTGAACTGGAACGCGAAGTCTGTTTCGATTCCCTGCTGTTCTCCTTCAAATGAAACAACCGGATGAAGGGCATCTTTCTCCTCGTTCAGGTATGTAACAAACGACTCAAGTCCGTTCGGAAATTGATAAACTTCCTTTTGCTGCTCCCGTTCATCGGTTAATTCAATTTTGAGCCCCTTTAACAGGAACGCTGATTCCCTTAAACGTTCTGATAGCGTTTCAAATTTGTAAACGGTTGATGAAAAAATGGCTGGATCAGGTTTGAAGTGAATGACGGTTCCTTTTTGGTTGTTTTTCCCTGTTCTGTCAGCGGGCTTGCCGGTTTGCCCCCGTCCGCAAAGCGCTGTTTGTATTTCTTGCCTTCACGGTAAATGGTCACTTCCAGCCATTCAGAAAGGGCATTTACAACGGATGCGCCCACACCATGCAGTCCTCCGCTTGTTTTATAGCCGCCCTGGCCGAATTTTCCCCCGGCATGAAGGACAGTAAAATGACCTCTGTCGTCGGTTTCCCTGTACTGTGTGTTCCGGTCGGGATACCTCTCCCGTTATCTTCCACGGAGATACTGTTATCCTTATGGACCGTCACTTTAATAATATCGCCATAACCAGCCAGCGCTTCATCAACTGCATTATCAACAACTTCAAACACTAAGTGGTGAAGCCCACGCTGATCGGTGCTGCCAATATACATTCCAGGTCTTTTTTCTGACGGCATCGAGACCTTCCAACACCTGGATTGATTCGTCATTATACTGCATAAATTCATTACTCATTCAGATGCATGCTCCTCTCTTACGTCATGAATGATACATCTTTTTCACTTATCATTTCAATGATAGAACAATGTTCGTGATTGTAAAATGTCCCTATGACAGCAAGTCTAAAACTATATTACCGTAAAACATGGCCTTTCGTATACTCTGATGGGAAAAATATTAGAAAACTTGGCTTTCACTTGGTCCTTATAGTAAAAGCTTTAGTGTACTTATACAGTAAGAAAGTATCCATGCTTTCTTAACCGCTAAAAAAGAATGACCGTTTCTGGCCATTCTATCAGAATTACTGTAAGTTAGGGCGTGTATCCCTATTATTCACTAATAAGCCCCTCGTTTGTCAAAAATTCACGGGCCACTGTTTCGGGTGACTTGTCTTCATAATCCACTGCGTAGTTCATTTGGCGCATTTGTTTATCGGAAATCTTTCCACCGAGCTTATTTAATATTCCTGCGAGCTCGGGATGCTTTTCCAATGTATCCTCTCGCAGCAGCGGGGCGCCTTGGTATGGCGGGAATAAATTTTCGGGATCATCAAGTGTAATCAGATTCATTTCAACCATATAGCTGTCGGTGGCATATGCATCAATGACGTCCACTTCTCCCTTTGCCAATGCCTCCTGGCGAATTCCCGGATCCATCGTTTTCACATCACTTATAGCCAGATTATATATTTCCTTCATTCCCTGGTAGCCGTCTTTCCGGTCCTTGAATTCCAGTGTAAATCCAGCAGTAATATCATTCTCTATCCGGTTTAGATCACCAATCGATTCCAGGTTGTGCTTATCGGCCAGTTGCTTTTTGACAGCAACAGCATAAGTGTTATTGTATTTCATCGCCTCAAGCATCACCATGCCATATTGTTGCTTCATTCCCTGCTTCGCCTGTTTATAGACTTTTTGTTTATCATTGCTTTCTGCTTCTTGTTCCAAATGCGTGACAATAGCTGTTCCAGTGAATTCGGGGTAAATATCAATACTTCCGTTTTTCAAGGCGCTGAAGACAAATGCTGTTTTCCCCAATCCTGGTTTCAGTTTGACCGTCAAATCGGTTTCTTCTTCAATCAATAGCTTGTACATATTAATCAAAACAGCTGGCTCCGAGCCTAACTTTCCCCCAATTGTTAAATCCGCCTGCTTTACTGGATTGATAAAAATGGGGATGCGACAACCAATACAGCTATCAAGAGCATGGCTGCAAATGATTTAAAACCGGCACGCCTGGAAATCCGTTCAAATCCGCGCAGCACAAAATCCAACAGTACTGCCAAAAGAGCTGCCGGGATTGCCCCCAGTAGAATTAAATTCAAATCTGCCCCCCGGTCAAGGCCAAGCAAAATCAGCTCGCCCAGACCGCCGGCACCAATTAACGCAGCAATGGTCGTGGTACCAACAATCAATACCATTGACGTACGAATACCAGCCATGATAACAGGCATCGCAATCGGAAGCTCCACTTTCGTCAAGCGTTTGATCGAGTTCATTCCCATTCCGGCAGCCGCCTCTCTTAAAGCTGGGTCTACTTCATTAACCCCGGTATATGCATTGCGCAGAATTGGCAGCAGCCCATAAGCAGTCAAAGCAATAATAGCAGGTGTTTTGCCAATGCCGACAAAGGGAATCAAAAACGCGAGCACGGCCAGGCTTGGAATCGTCTGCATCACAGCAGACACACCAATAATCGGCTCGGCAACCCGTTTATATCTGGTCAGAACAAGCCCGGCCGGGACCGCAATTAAGATGGCTATGACAAGCGATAAAAGTGAAACCTGTAAGTGCTCCCATATCGTTTCCAATAAAATATCCTGCCGATTCCGGAAAACAGTCAGAAATTCTTCCATCAGTAATCCCTCCCATTTTCCGAACCGGTTTCACGTTTCAGATAGAGGACAATATCCTGGTAAGTAAGCGTGCCGATTAATTTACTATCTTTTAATACAGGAAATACCGATTGATTGCTTTGTTGGATGATATCAGTTGCTTCATCCAGTGGCAAATGATTATCAAGCGTCTGCAGCACGCACACCTGTCCATCATGCACAGCCCCAATATAGTCACTAGCTTGATTTTCCAGGATATATGTACCCGTTTTCGGCAGGTTTTTCTGATCCAGTTCATCCAGCGTCATTGTATATGCACCGGATTTGTCTGCAATCACATCAATAGCAGTTTGCCACGGAGATTTTCGCTCACCTACAAATTCTTTCACATAAGCGGTTGCGGGATTCAGCAAAAGCTGCTGTGGCGGGTCAGCCTGGACGATTTCTCCTTCTTTCATCAGACAGACTCTATCACCAAGTGCCAACGCCTCATGCATATCATGGGTGACAAAACAATTGTCTTTTGAATCTTTTGCTGCAATTCTCTTATATCACGCTGCAGCTGCTCGCGGGTGATTGGATCAAGTGCACTGAATGGCTCATCCATCAGAAGAATATCAGGATCAGCTGCTAAGGCACGCATCACACCAACTCGCTGTTGTTCCCCGCCGGACAATTCACTAGGCATCCGGTCCATGTAAACGGACGGATCAAGGCCAGCCATATCAAGCAATTCCTCTGTTCGTTCACGGATTTCTTTCTGTTTCCATTTTTTCATTTCGGGAACGACAGCAATATTTTCAGCAATTGTCATATGCGGAAACAAAGCTATCTCCTGAAGAACATATCCAATGTTCCAGCGCAATTCATGAATATTATACGCGTGAACGTCTCTGTCGTTTATGTATATACTGCCAGCTGTTGGTTCAGTCAGACGGTTGATCAGCTTCATTGCAGTCGTTTTTCCGCACCCGCTCGGCCCGATTAATGTGACAAACTCGCCTTTGGCAATCTGCAAAGAAAGATGACGAAGTGCCTCAGTTCCATCCGAGTATACTTTGCTTACATCCTTAAATTCAATCATAGTTTCCTTCCTTTTTCGACTGGATTCTCTGCCATCCCCTTCCCAATATAGGATTATAGAAAACATTGCATACAATAACAATGAATAAAGGTTCTTAGAATCCTCATTTCATGGTAAAATGAAGAACAAGCAAAATCATATACCGGAAAGAAGGAAAGCCTATGGAATTTATTTTATTTGCTATTATCGCCTATTTATTGGGGTCCATTCCATCGGGGGTTATCGTTGGCAAAGTCGGTTACAATATGGATATACGTGAGCATGGGAGCGGTAACCTCGGGGCTACCAACACATTCCGCATACTCGGCGTAAAAGCTGGCATTGTGGTAACATTGGCGGATATCTTAAAAGGAACCGCGGCAACAGCCCTTCCACTTTTTTCGATGCGGAAGTCTATCGCCTTGCAATCGGCTTGTTTGCCGTAGTGGGCCACACCTATCCATTATTCGCCAAATTTAAGGGAGGGAAAGCAGTCGCTACATCAGGCGGCATCATACTGGGCATTAATCCTATCCTGTTTGCTGTGATGGTCCTGTCATTTATTACGACTTTATATATATCCAAGTATGTTTCGCTCTCATCCATGGTTACCGGCATCATTGCTATTATTGTATCTGCTCTGTTCAGGGATCTGGGTCTTATCATTGTCACTGCCGCTTTGACTATTTTGTGTTTTACCGACACCGTGAAAATATTAAACGGATTAAAAACAAGACCGAGCCAAAAATTACATGGATGTAGCACCGTCAAGCCAATAATTTTATATTTACTCCCAGTTTTAGTATACTTAAAATTGAAGTTCTTAATAGGAAGGGGTCAACAATCGTTATGGATAAGACAAAGACCATCCCGAAGAAACAGTTACCGGATAAAGCACAACGTCATAAATTATTTGGTTCAGTCGAGCCTGGCCCTAAAACAAAACCAAGCAAAAAAAGTGAAATGGCTGACTTACAAAATACACAAGAAGATTTTTGTTTGATCTGGATGCAGTCGGCATTGCAAATGTGAAGCATCCGATAACTATAACAAGCAATCTTGAACCTAAGACACAAACAACCATTGGTACATTCAAATTTTCGTCCGGTATTGAAAAAGCGAGTAAAGGAACGAATATGAGCCGGTTCACGGAACAGCTCCAGTCGTTTCACCAAAATGGTTTCGTCATTGATTTGAAAACGATGAAAGGTTTTACGAAAGACCTGGCTGACCGTTTAAAACAAAAGATGCTGACATGGAAATAAGTTTTCCCTGGTTCTACGAGCGGAGGGGCCCACAGTCTGATCTGTCCGGAATGAATCATGCAAATGTCACAATCCATGTACACTATGACGAAGAAGCTGGACACTCCGTTGATGTATCGCTGTCGTCACTCATTACAACTCTATGTCCCTGTTCAAAAGAAATAAGTGAATACAGTGCCCATAATCAGCGTGGCGAAGTAACCATGACCGTGTCATTGACCGAAGACTTTGATGAAAATAAAACAGACTGGAAAGAAATGCTTCTGGAGGCAGCTGAAAGCAATGCAAGTGCCAGACTTCATCCTGTCCTGAAGCGTCCTGATGAAAAATGGTAACGGAGCAAGCCTATGAAAATCCACGATTCGTTGAGGATTTGACGCGGCTTGTTGCTGCTGACCTATACGAAATGCCATTTGTGACGAAATTCAGCGTTCATTGCCGTAATGAAGAATCCATCCACTTGCATGATGCGATTGCATCGGTAACGTATGATAAACGGCAGAACGAACCACTGGAAGGATAACAGTTGCGGTATATTATGATTGGGCTGATTACATTTTATCGAAAAGCAATCAGCCCGATAAAACCGCCAACATGCAGATTTTTCCCGACTTGCTCTGAGTACGGTCTGGAGGCATTTAAACGGTTCGGTTTTTTTAAAGGCAGCTATCTTACCATCAGACGAATCAGCAAGTGCCATCCTTTCCATCCCGGCGGCGTTGATTTAGTGCCCGACAAACGAAAGAAAAAATAGCGCGATACTTCAAGGGAGTTGACGCAATTGAAATTGAATGTGACAGCTCAGGCAGCTAAGTGGTACAAAGAGGAATTTGAACCCGGAAAGAATGCTCACTTACGGCTATTTGTCCGATATGGTTTTGGAGGGCGAATCCCTGGCTTCTCCCTGGGCGTCAGCAGTGCTGCACCCGATCATGTATATGCTTCAGCCACCACAGATGGGATAACGTTTTTCATTGAGGAAAAGGATGCATGGTATTTTGATGACCATAGTCTGACCATCCAGATGGACCAGCAGGAACAAGAACCGGAATTTGTATATGGGTAAGAGGCGTCTGCAAGTACGTGTTCAAAAAGGAGGATAAAAAGGATCGGTCAGCTAAAGTCGCAACGTCCTGTTGCAACACCGACACTAGTACGTCCTGTGCGTCGAAATTTCGAAGCGGCGTAGTTTTCGAGCATAAGGAAAGCTACCCCGAGTCCGCATCGCACGCAGGAAAAGTGTTTTTCTTTTCCAAGGAGCGGAGAAACAAGCCAACAAAGAAATTCGATGTGTCTTTTTTTACCGGACTTTTTGAACAACCTCTACAAGAGACGCCTCTTTTTATTTTTTAAAGGCTTTGCAATAAACTAGAGTAAACCTACAGTCCAAACCTTCTAATTTGATCCCACTTTCCCTCTTGCTTTAAAATTTGTTTCTGCCTTTCACCAAACAAATCAAAATGTGGGAACTGTTTATCCTGATGTATCCATTCAGGGCTCAGCTCATATTCTTTTCCCCACTCAGTTAATTTTTCCAAGTCTCTGCACCCTGCTTTTGTAACCGTCACACAGCCTGGGAACCGTTCATCAATCCAGTAATGCGTCAGAAAGGCGATATGGCCTCTTTTCACTTCATCTTTCCATTCTTTCAATTCACTTCTGTTCACTCCGAAAGCCATTAAGCTTCACCATCTAATTGCTGTACATACGTTTCATGCCATTCCGGGAATGCTTTTCGGAGGGACAGTGGACGGAATGTTCCTTTGTTGACAATCACATGTTTAGTAGTTCCGCTAACGGCAATCTCGCCATTTTCTTTCTTAATATTGTAAGCGTAAACAGTGCGGATTCCATCATATGTATCAAGCCAGGTTTCCACCATCGCTTTTTCTCCGTAATGAACCGGTTTCCTGAAATTGATCTGGGCGTCAACAACTGGTGAAACGACATTATTTCTTTCCATTTCCATATACGTCAGCCCCAGGCTTTCTATGTATTTCGTCCGGCCAATTTCAAACCAAACCAGATAATTGGCATGATAAACGACTCCCATTTGATCTGTTTCCTGGTATCTTACTTCAATTGGTGTATGTGTTGTATGCAATATTCTGCTCCCCCTTATAGAAAGGTCTAGTCTATACAATATTTTAGCACATTTCCGTTTAAAATGATGCCAATTTGCACGAAGTATGCAAGCATGCAATATAAAGGAAACCTCAAACCATTGAGTAATGGTTTGAGGCTGGCCTTACTTCCTTGCTTCGTCTTTAATCTCTTGGCGCATACCCTCAATGGCCTCTTCACGACGTTGTTTTTAGCTTGGATTTTTTCTTTTTGCTCACCGGAACTGTATTCCATCGTTTCATGCGCTTCTTCTATATTTTGAATCGTATCCTGTACCATATCCTGCAGCTTTTCGACATTATCACTCCGGTCATCCGGTTTTGGCTCATACTTGTCCGTCATCGTACATTCTCCTTTGTAAATTGATTTTTACTTAAATGGTGCTCTGAATTCATTTTCTGCCGAGAAGGAGATATTATACACATTAGATAACCTTGGCTGTCACCAAGGACATCCATAATCTGACGGTTATAAAATAGCCCGTCCGAAATGGTCTGACCTTCAGCCATTCCGATCGGGCTGTTATCACTGTGCTTGGTCTTCTTTCAGTGATTGGCGCATTTTGTTTCCATTTTTGTTCGATTTTCTCCATAAGCGTCTCATTCTGCAAAATCTGTTCGCGATTTTCCTGAACAAGTTCTTCAAATGAAGATCTTTTCTTTAATGAAATGGTAATCAGCCCCTTTTTAGAACTAGTATTACCATTTCTTTGAAATTTATAAGTTCTTTCATTTTTAATTTCTGACTATGAGTACTGAAGCTGCAACTGGCAAGCAAAAAAGCCAGTACATCGAATGGGGTGATGTACTGGCTTTGGGTAGTGATAGTTATGCTTTTACTGGTGAAAGCTTATTGCGTAAAACCATTTGCAGAATGCCGCCGTGGCGGTAATAGTCCACTTCTACATCACTGTCAAAGCGTGCAATAGCGTTAAATTCTGTTTCGTTTCCATCCTTGTCAACAGCAGTGACTTTCACAAGGTCATGCGGTTTGACATGCTCATCTACCTCGACGTTGTACGTCTCTTCGCCGGTTAGTCCGAGCTTATCCGCGCTGTCACCCTGTTCAAACTGCAATGGCAATACGCCCATCATAACCAGGTTAGAACGGTGGATCCGTTCAAAACTCTCGGCAATAACAGTCTTAATACCAAGCAAGTTTGTACCTTTAGCAGCCCAGTCACGTGAGGATCCCATTCCATAATCTTTGCCGCCAATTACAAGGAGACCAGTATTGTCTTCCTGGTATTTCATGGCTGCATCGTAAAATGGCATTACTTCACCAGTTGGCCAATAAGTAGTATAGCCACCCTCTTTTCCTTGTGCCAGCAGGTTACGGATACGGATATTCGCAAATGTTCCGCGCATCATGACTTCATGGTTTCCACGACGAGATCCGTATGAGTTAAAGTTTCTTGGTGAAACACCTTTCTCCTGCAGATACTGTCCGGCTGGCATGTCTTTCGGGATGGCACCGGCTGGTGAAATATGGTCTGTCGTTACCGAATCACCAAACTTGCCAATGACACGTAAGTTGTTCAGCGGCTGTACAGTACCTGCTTCTTTGGACAAACCTTCAAAGAATGGCGGATTTTGAATATACGTTGACTCACTGTCCCATTCAAATAATGGCTCATCGGTTGTCTGGATTTCGTTCCATTTGTCATTAGACTCAAATACACTTTCGTATTCTTTACGGAAAATTTCCGGTTTCACAACACTTTGAACCGTTGTTTTAATTTCATCCATCGATGGCCAGATGTCCGCTAAATAAATCGGTTCGCCATCAGCATCGGTTCCTAGTGCATCTTTCGTTAAGTCAACATCCACGGTTCCGGCAAGTGCGTATGCTACAACCAATGGTGGTGAAGCAAGATAGTTTGCTTTTACAAGCGGATGGATTCGGCCTTCAAAGTTCCGGTTACCCGAAAGTACGGAAGAAACAGTCAAGTCTTTTCCGGATATGGCTTCCTCAATTTCCGGACGCAATGGTCCTGAGTTACCAATACATGTAGTACATCCATACCCTACAAGATTGAAACCAAGCTTGTTCAGGTAGTCCTGTAAACCAGAGTCGTCAAGGTAGCGGGTAACTACTTTTGAACCAGGTGCTAATGACGTTTTCACATACTCAGGTACCTTCAGACCGCGTTCAACAGCTTTTTTCGCAAGCAATCCTGCTCCAAGCATAACATAAGGGTTGGACGTGTTCGTGCAAGACGTAATCGCAGCAATTGCCAGTGCACCGGTTTCCATAACGGATGTCTCGCCGTTTGGATGCTCAACCGTCACTTCTTTCTCAAATTCTGATTCATCCATTCCGAGCCCCTGGTTGCCGGCTGGTGCTGTTACAGCTTTGTTGAATTCTTTTTTCATGTCGGACAAAGCAATCAAATCCTGCGGGCGTTTTGGTCCAGACAGGTTTGGCTCCAGTTCTGACAGATTAATTTCGACAAGCTCTGTATATTCAGGATCATCCTGTTCAGCAGAATACCAAAGATTATTTTCTTTACAGTATTTCTCCACCAGTTCAATCTGTTCTTCACTGCGTCCTGTTAGTCGCAGATAGTTCAAGGATTCATCGTCAACAGGGAAGAATCCGCATGTTGCCCCATACTCAGGCGCCATGTTGGAAATAGTTGCACGGTCAGCAAGCGGCATGTCTTTCAGTCCAGGTCCAAAATACTCGACGAACTTTCCGACAACATTTTTTCTCGCGCAGGACCTGTGTAACTTTCAGTGCCAGGTCAGTGGCAGTCGTTCCTTGCGGGAAGCTCCCAGTGAACTTAACACCAATTACTTCCGGTGCTGGGAAGTATGATGGCTGACCAAGCATACCTGCCTCTGCCTCGATGCCACCAACGCCCCAGCCAAGGACGCCCAAACCATTAATCATTGTCGTATGTGAATCCGTTCCGACCAATGTGTCCGGGAATGCATCATATGTTCCATCTTCATTTTCAATGCCGTGAACGACATTCGCAATATACTCCAGGTTTACCTGGTGCACAATACCAGTAGCAGGTGGAACTGCACGATAGTTTTCAAATGCTTTCTGAGCCCAGTGAAGGAATTTATAACGTTCCATATTGCGTTCAAATTCCAGTTCCATATTAGCTTTCAGGGCGTTTGGTGTACCATACTGATCAACCTGCACAGAGTGGTCAATGACCAAATCTACTGGCACTTCCGGATTAATTTTATCCGGCTCGCCACCCATATCAACCATCGCTTTTCTTAGTGAAGCCAGGTCAACGACAGCTGGAACCCCTGTGAAATCCTGAAGAATTACCCTGGAAGGTTTGAAAGGAACATCTACCGTATCGGTGTTTTGTACTCCCCATTTTGCCAGCCCTTCAATGTGTTCATCTTTAATGACATGACCGTCCCGCTGACGGATAAGTGATTCCAGAAGAACACGGATAGAAAAGGCAGACGGGAGATATTTCCCAAATTTGCATTTTCAAGTGCTTGCAATTGGTAAAAGTTGTACGTTTTACCATTAAATCGATTGTTTTTGTGTCAATTCCCATAACACTTTACTCCTCTCTCCATTACCTTTTTGGCAGTTTAGAAAGTATATAAATACTTTCTTGCCGCATAAGTGCAACTAAGGCGCGTAAGGCGCACGCCTAGGCTTGCACTCCAAAGCATAAGGGCTTCCAGGAAAGCAAAGAACGCTTTCTAAGAATCCCTTTAGTGATAAGTCAAGTTTGCTAAACAAACTGCACAGCAATTTTGACATAAAAATTCTCTACTGTTTATCTTATATGAAAAATGAAAGAAAACAATCGTTTGATGGCTTCTATCATATAGTAAAAATTATTAACTGTTATAAGTAATAGTTATATAGCAAACAGAGAAATCAAACCAATAGTTATATCAGGATGTTTCTGATTGCGGAAGGGAAATTCTGAACGTACTTCCCTTATCCCTGTTATGCATAATTTGTAAATCCCCACCATGGCGATCCAGAATTTGTTTTGTGATCATGATTCCTAACCCTGTGCCGGATTCCTTTGTTGTAAAGAAAGGTTCACCCAATTTATGTATAATTTCATCCGGAACCCCCGGACCCTCGTCCATAATATCTATTAAAATAGTTTGCTCCTGCAGACAATAAAAACTTTTATGTGGCCAGGGTTATCCATTGCTTCAATTGCATTTTTTAAAATATTGATGAATACCTGTTTAATCTGCGAACGGTCACAATTAAGACGCAGCCTGTCTTCCCCTTCCTGTACTATGGTAATGTTTTTCAGTTTAGCCTGCGGATGCAACAAAGTAATGACATCATCTATCAGTTCAGGCAGGTTTTCCCAGTCTTTATTGTCGGTCATTGGTTTAGAAATAAACAGCAATTCTGATGTAATTGCCTCCATTTTTTCTATTTCATCTACCATAATCTGATAGTATTCTTCTTTTCGGTTAACTCCAGCCTGCAACAGTTGCAAAAATCCCTTCAGCGATGTTAATGGGTTCCGTATTTCATGTGCTATACCTGCAGCAAGCTGACCAGCAACAGACATTTTTCCGAACGAATCATCATCTCTTCCGCTTCTTTTTATCCGTGATATCCTTCGTGGATGCAACATAGTAGTGCCCACCGTTTTCACACACAACCTGTGCTGCAACATTTTCCGTCCGTAGACTATTTCCATTAGCATCCTGAATCGTAATGTAGAATGTTTGGGATGTACTGGAATCAGAGTCAAGCATTTCTTTTATGTACTCCGTATCCTCTGGGGAAAATTTATCGAACCATTTTGTTCCAAGCACATCTGTAACGGTATATCCCAGTAAATTTTCGATTGTATTGGACACATGGATGACTGTACCATTTTCATCCCACACGGTTATAAATCCATGCATATGCTGATCGATCCATGTAAGGATTGGGGAAGGTAAAGAAGTAAAGTTGCAAAATTTGCGAAGTTTCGGGGAGAGGTTCACATGCTGTTCGTTACTGTCGATTTCTGTATGTTTTTCACAATATTTGTCAATCATACCATTCCCTCCTCACCGTGATTATCATGACTTTCCTATTTTCCATTCATATGAAAATATGTAGAATATATGTCACTTGTATGTACAGCAATAACCTATTATAATTGTATTAAATTATAATATACTTCATGAATGATGTAAAAAATTATTGTATAATCTGACTTTAATATGACTTTAGCACTAGCATACTGTTATTATAGACGATAAAATAAAGAATTAAAGGAAAAATTGTATTGACTGTAATTATTAGGGTGAAGTAGGTGATATTATGTCGTTAATTGGCGATATTTTGATTGTTTTGTGGGGATTTCTGCTATTGGGTCTTATGGGTGTTGGCGGTTTCTTCATGTTCCGTAAATTTCTGAAAAATGGCCTAAAGTTGATGGGAATTCCGCGATGGACTGGGAAGAATTCTATATTGAAGAAACAAAGCATATGTGGGGGGACAGGGAGAAAGAACTGCTGGCTGATCTCGTCTCACCTGTACCCGAATTGTTTCGGGATGTAGCCAGACAGAAGATAGCCGGAAAAATCGGTGAAGTTGCCCTGCGGAAGAAACGAAAACAATTACACAGGACATCCTAATCGAAGGATATATTTTGGCGACACCAAAACGTGATCACAAATTTCTGCGCAAAAAACTGAATCAGCGCAACATCGATATTGCCCCATATGAATATTTATTTGAACTCGAATAAAATCAACACTTCTCCTGACAGGAAAAAATCGTGCGTTCCGCTATGAACGCACGATCAACCACCTGCATATTCCAGTTTCTTTTCCAATTTCTTATACTTATACAGCATCGCCAGGCGCCAGGAAACAATCATACCAAAAGCAAGCAGGAAAAACATCCCGCTTGTCTCCCCCACAGCAATACTTGCCCCGATAGCAAGCTTCAGAATAATCCTTGCAATCAATAGTGCAAACAGTATAAAAACAAATGACTTGGAAGGGATCAAATAAATATCATTGCCCCGTATTTCAAATTTGGACGTTTTAATGAGGAAAACGGAAAACATCATGCCCACTAATACTGCTTCTGCTACCTGCATCCAGCTCACCCGGAACACAGGAAATAGAAACATCAATGCACCGGTACTCATAAACAAAGGCGGCAAAATTATTTTGGCCGACGCCGGTTTTCTGGATGCTTTTAGACGAACAAAATCATGGTTACAGCCATGAAAGCTGCAACAATTGTACTACCCAGCAGCCACAACATTCCTGATCACTCTTTCCTTCATATCTATCCGGCCAGTTCAGCATCAGTCAACCAGATCCGGTTTCAATTTCATTGTATTCCTTAACTGCTTATTCGCCATTGCGGGTCTTACTTGATAAGTTCCCCCTAATTACTGATCACTTGCGATCGACAAGATAATGGATATGGTAACCCCCAAAACAGTAAAGTAGACACCAAAATCAAACAGCATAGCAGTAGCCAGCTCAAGTTCCCCCAAAATAGGAAAATGAAAATAGCCATATGTATGTGATAAGAACGGTTGGTCAAAAACGAACGATCCCAGCCCTGTTCCAACGGCAAGCAACAGTCCAAAGGGAATCAGCAAACGATAACTGACCGGAAGCACTTTCTCCATTACCCCTGCCCCATATGCCATATACATTAACACAATCGCGGCCGAGGTCATTAATCCCCCCAACGAATCCCCCTCCAGGTGCATTATGCCCGGCAAGCAGCAAATAAACCGAGAAACCCAATAAAATGAAGGCGATTAATGATGTTGTCGTACGCAAAATGAGATCATTTGGTTTGTACATTGGGGTAAAGCTCCTTTACTTTTAAAGTTCTTCTATTACTTCTCCAGACTTTCCTTATCTTATGTTTTCAGTTTAATACAAATAAAGCAAAAATCCAATTCCAATAGTCCTAAAAACCCGAAAATCCAAACATGCTCGCCAAAAATGATGTCAGGTCAGTCAGCCAGTCAAAGAATAACGCAATTCCCATAAGAATCATAATATAACCGCCTATTTTCGTGATCTTTGAACTGTTTCGTTTGATCCAGTTCAAATTTCCGACAAAGAATGACAGAATAAAGAACGGAATGGAAAACCCTAAAATATAGCTTATCATCAAAACCATACCCAGGTCCGGATTAGTTGCTGCCAGCGAAATGACAACCATTAAAATAGGACCCATACACGGTGTCCATCCTAATGAAAATGCCAGGCCAATCAGAAACGACCCTGCAAAACCAGCCGGACGGTTTTTAAACGTTTATTTTTCTGTCTTTCATAAGAAACTTAAAATTAAAGACACCTACAATGACGAGACCGAAAAAGACAATGACAATCGCCCCGATCTGCCTGATTATATCCCGGTTTGCATCCAAAAATTCAGATATGAACGAAGACCCGAAACCAAGCATGATGAAGACCGCTGAAAAACCAAGCAAAAGAACAATGTATGTAATAAACTTTTCCGATTCAGCATTTTGTTTTCATCTTTTATTTCGTTGAGACTCATCCCGGTAATATATGATAAAAATGCCGGGTATAGTGGCAACACACACGGTGAAATAAACGATAGGACACCAGCGCCAAATGCAATGAATATATTTATTTCTTCCGACATGAAATTCCTCCTAGCATCATCTTGCTTCCATTTTATCAGATGGAAAACGGAAACCCGGTCGTGTCTTTGACAATAATGGTACAATTACGGCATTCGGGAAAGTACCAAGTAAAATACCCCTGTTATCCAGACATAACTAGGGGTTTTCACGGATTTTCAGGCAACGAACCCATTCATAATCAAAAAATGGAGTCATTTTCCTTGCTGGTTATTCATTTGACGCATCATTTGATTAATTTTTTCTGCGATGGTTTTTGTCCCATTTGCATCATCAATGTTCGCAGCATTTGCTCATTAATAGGCGGGTTCTTCTTCAAATAGTTCATCATATATTTTCTGGCAATGAAAAATCCGAGTGCAACACCGGCTATTAAAGCAACAATGGCGATTAAAACAACCCAAATTGTGCCCATTCAAGCTTTCCTCCTTCATGTTGTCTCCAATACAGTATAGTAAATCAAAGACAGGAATACAATACTTGTCCAGGCTTGTCCTTTTCTGTCAGCTGAATGACAGGGGAAATCCAGCCAAAATCCTCGGTATTGTTCCCTACCACAAACAAATACGGCTGAAAAAGAACGCAGTGCAGGAAAAAGCAGTTCTTCAGCGTCATGTATGATGTCACTTCGAAAGTTTATACGTTTTCTCTCCATATGTAAAGAAATATACCGCTCACCTTCATAGACTTTCAGCAAGCCGTCTTCCTGTTTCATGTTCGTCCTGGATGGAAGAGAGCCTATAATATGGGCTATCAGTGATGTTTGCGGAAAATCATGCGTAATATACTGAAATTGGCTAACAAGATCTTCTCTCCCCTGGTTTTGTTCATAACTTTTGATGAACCGGCACAATATCTCACTTCTATAATAAAAGAAATGCGCAAATTCCTCTCTAATCCAGTAAATAGAGTAATGGTTCAACAGAATCCCTCCTCATCTACCCCCCATTATACCGATTCTATTTTCAAAGTTTGTCATACCACGGAGCAAACTGCTTCTAGTTTTGTCGAGATGCATAAAA
>BBCA01000046.1 GCA_001311805.1 Lentibacillus juripiscarius JCM 12147
AAAAACCCTTACCTCGAGGGCAAGGGTCATTAGTTTCAAAGTTTGCTAGTTTTAATGCGCATGATCACTGCCAAAGAAGTTCTTAAATGACTGGATATTTGTTGCACGGTTCATAGCAGCAATAGAAGTTGTTAATGGAATGCCTTTTGGACAAACTTGTACACAGTTTTGTGCGTTACTGCAACCGGAGACACCGCCGTCTTCCATCAATCCTTCTAGCCGTTCACTCTTGTTCATCTCACCTGTTGGATGTGCATTAAACAGACGAGCCTGTGACAAAGCAGCCGGTCCGATAAAGTCTGATTTGTCATTCACATTCGGACAAGCCTCGAGACATACACCGCATGTCATACATTTTGACAATTCATATGCCCATTGCCGTTTTTCTCCGGCATTCGGGGACCTGGTCCAAGATCATGTGTGCCGTCAATTGGAATCCATGCCTTGACTTGTTTCAGTGCATCAAACATCTGTTCACGGTCAACGAATAAGTCCCGGATAACCGGGAATGTGCTCATCGGTTCCAGCTTAACTGGCTGCTCCAGTTCATCAATCAGGGCAGCACAGGATTGCCGTGCTGTCCCATTGATGACCATGGAACAAGCCCCGCAGACTTCCTCGAGGCAGTTCATGTCCCATTGAACGGGCGTGGTCTTTTCTCCATTTGCATTCACCGGATTCCGACGAATTTCCATTAGTCCGGAAATAACATTCATATTTTTTTTTTATATGGTATTTCAAAAGTCTCTTGATAAGGAGATGATTCCGGGCTGTCCTGACGGGTGATAATAAACGTAACGGTACTTTGCTCAGCCATCATCACTTGCTCCCTTCGCTTTTTGGTGTAATCACGTTTACGTGGTTTGATATGAGAAATGTCCACGTCTTCATACGTAATTACAGGTTCATTATTCTTTTCGTCATACTGGGCAATGGTTGTTTTTAGGAAGTTCTCGTCATCACGCTCCGGGAATTCCGGTTTATAGTGCGCACCGCGTGTCTCATCGCGTTTCAAGGCACCATTGTGATAACCCGTGCAAGCTGCAGCATGCTTTCGAGCTGACGCGTGAACATAACACCCTGGTTGTTCCACCTGGACGTGTCATTGATATTAATATTTTCCCAGCGTTCCATCAATTCTTTAATCTTTTCATCTGTTTCCCGCAGTTTTATCATTATGACGAACAACGGTTACGTTATCTGTCATCCATTCTCCGAGTTCTTTATGGATCTGGTACGCGTTTTCCGTGCCATCCATTTTCATCAGTTTTTTCAAATTTCTCTTGTTCTTCTTTTTCCTTGTCTTCAAACAGTTTGGATGGCAAATCTTCTACATGCTTATCCAATCCGTCGATATATTCAATCGCGTTTGGTCCCGCAACAGATCCGCCATAAATGGCCGATAGCAGCGAGTTGGCGCCAAGACGATTTCCTCCATGCTGTGAGAAATCACACTCACCGGCAGCAAAAATACCCGGGATGCTTGTCATCTGGTCATAATCAACCCACAGACCACCCATCGAATAGTGGACAGCAGGGAAAATCTTCATCGGTACTTTACGTGGATCCTCACCGACAAATTTCTCATAAATTTCAATAATGCCGCCCAGCTTAACGTCCAGCTCTTTCGGGTCTTTATGGGAAAGATCAAGATAAACCATGTTCTCGCCATTGATACCCAGCTTCTGGTTTACGCAGACATCAAAAATCTCGCGTGTGGCAACGTCACGCGGTACCAGGTTACCATATGCCGGGTATTTCTCCTCAAGAAAATACCATGGTTCCCCATCTTTATATGTCCAGACACGTCCGCCTTCACCACGTGCAGATTCACTCATTAGGCGCAGTTTGTCATCACCCGGTATGGCGGTCGGGTGAATCTGAATGAATTCACCATTGGCATATTTAGCACCTTGCTGATACAGGATGCTTGCGGCTGAACCGGTATTGATCATCGAGTTTGTTGATTTTCCGAAAATGATTCCCGGTCCGCCTGATGCCAAAATGACAGCATCCGCCGGGAATGACTTGATTTCATGTGAGCGGATATTCTGTCCAACAATGCCTCTTCCCACATTATCCTCATCTATGACAGCACCAACAACTCCCAGCTTTCATATTTGTTAACAAGCCCTTCTACTTCATAACGGCGAACCTGTTCGTCCAGCGCATACAAAAGCTGCTGTCCTGTGGTCGCTCCGGCATAGGCAGTCCGGTGATGCTGTGTTCCACCAAAGCGACGGAAGTCAAGCAGCCCTTCCGGAGTACGATTAAACATAACCCCCATCCGGTCCAGCATATGAATGATGCTTGGTGCGGCATCACACATAGCCTTTACCGGTGGCTGGTTAGCGAGGAAGTCACCACCGTAAATGGTATCGTCAAAGTGAATCCATGGTGAATCCCCTTCACCTTTTGTGTTAACCGCTCCATTAATGCCGCCCTGGGCACACACAGAGTGAGAACGTTTTACCGGCACAATCGAAAACAGGTCAACTTCTGCACCTGCTTCAGCTGCTTTAATGGTTGCCATTAGACCGGCTAATCCGCCGCCGACAACGATAATTTTTCGGTTACTCATTTGGAATGCTCACTCCCTATTTCTGTATTAAACTCCGTAAGCAAATTGAATTAATGCCCGCACACCGATATAGCTGATAGCCAGGAATACAACCAGTGTGGCGTATGTAGCAATTTTTTTGGGATTTCGGTGATTGCGTTATGCCCCATGATACCATGAAGCTCCACAGTCCATTGGCAAAATGGAACGTTGTTGAAATGACACCGACAATATAAAACCAGAACATGAATGGATTAGATAAAATGTTCTCCATCAGATTATAGTCCAGTTCTGCATTTCCCATTCCAATTTGCACGCGCGTTCCCAAACATGCCATGCAATAAATACGAAGGTGACAATACCGGTTACCCGCTGCAGATAAAACATCCAATTACGGAAATAACCATATCGTCTTGTATTGTTCTTTGCGACAAATACAATGTAAACCCCTAGTATTGCATGAAATAAAAATTGGCAGGAAAATAATAACGATTTCCAGTGCCAGTCTAAACGGCAAATCATGCATGAATCCCGCCGCTTTGTTAAAACTTTCTTCACCATAAACAGCAAAATGGTTAACAACCAAGTGCTGAATCAGAAATACACCGATAGGAATTACCCCTAACAGAGAATGGAGCCTGCGGTAAAAAAACTCACGGTGTTCTGCCATACGTTACCCCCCTCAGTCAAGATATGTTAGTTTGCAAAAAGTACACCTTTTTGACAATAAAGCTTATGTATAGTTATTGCCCGTAAAATGTACAATTTATGACATATTTATTGTACTTCTATCTCTGAGAACCGTCAAGAAAAGGGTGTGATAATTGTTTTCCCTCATGAACCAATCAGTGCTTGCACGTTTATCCGTTTCCATAGATAATAATAAGGACAGCAAAAAAAAGAGTGATCTATATGACAAAGAACACTTTAGTCACTTCAGAAAGGATGACATCCATGTCAAAAAACAGGAAATGCCTGTCACAGTACTTGATGAACTGCATACAGCAGGTGCAGGCTATGACATTATCCGGTATGTCGGTCTGCCTGATGTATTTGGCAACCAGGCAGATGCATTACTATATTTCATGGGAAAAAACATGGCACGGAAATTTGAGTTCCAGTCCTTATCCGATATCGTTTATGCGTTTGAGAAATTAGGCTGGGGACACCTGGAACTGGTTAAAGAAAAAAGAATGAACTCACCTTTCAGCTTATGGCCGATACAATCGTTTATCGCCTAAATTCGCCACTTGATACAGAATTCCGTCTGGAAGCAGGTTTTCTGAGTGAGTCTATAGGCCTTGTCAACCAAAGACCATGTGAATGTGAAGAAGAAATACATAAAAAATCCACCAGATCGAGTTTTCCGCCGTTTTCACGGATTAAGCATCCGTCCAGTTGATTGGAACAGCCGGTACATCAGGTTGTTCCACTGCCTTTTTCATCATTCAAGTGGGCAAGGATGGTTTCAGCTACATTTTGAGGAACACCCAATTTCGTAATCTCTTCCACTGCAGCATTACGGATATCATGAATAGATGTAAAATGACTCAGCAGAAGCTGCCTCCGCTTCTCGCCTACTCCCGGAATCTTATCGAGTTCAGACCGGAACAGATTTTTTCCGCGCAACTGCCTGTGAAATGAAATGGCAAATCGGTGTACCTCATCCTGAATTCGTTGTACCAGATAGAATTCCTGTGACTTCCGTGGCAAATCAATCGGCACCGGCGGGGAGCCATACAACAATTCACTTGTCTTATGTTTTTCATCTTTTGCAAGTCCGCATAAGGGGATATCCAGACCGAGCTCATTTTCCAATACATCCACAGCGGCACTCATCTGGCCTTTGCCTCCATCAACGACAATTAAATCCGGCAGCGGCTGGTCCTCTTTCAGTACACGTGTATAGCGGCGCCGGATACTTCGCGCATCGTTTCATAGTCATCAGGACCTTCCACATTTCTTATTTTATATTTCCGGTACTCTTTTTATCAGGACGTCCATCTGTAAACACAACCATCGCCGATACCGGATCCGCCCCTTGAATATTGGAGTTGTCAAATGCTTCAATCCGGTGGGGAACCTCGATATGAAGGACCTCCCCCAATTTTTCCACTGCTTGGATTGTCCGTTCTTCATCCCGTTCAATAAGTGAAAATTTCTCCTCCAGAGCTATGGATGCATTTTTCTCGGCCAAGTCGACCAGCTGCTTTTTCCGACCCCGGAATGGTGTATGCACATTGACCTCCAAAAGGTCCTCAATAATTCTGTCTCGGTCCCAATCGGTACAAGGATCTGTTTCGGCTTTAAGTGATGCTGATGCAAATAAAACCTGCCGACATAGCTTAAAAAATGTGTCATCCGGGTCATCAAAAAATGGAAAAATAGAAACGTCCCGCTCAATCAGCTTACCCTGACGGACAAAAAAGACTTGCACACACATCCAGCCTTTGTCATAGCTGTAACCGAAGATGTCCCGGTCGGTCCGATCGTTCAGTGTCATCCGCTGCTGCTCCATAACGGACTCAATATGCTGAATCAGATCACGTAATTCCTTCGCCCGCTCAAAATTAAGCGCCTCACTTGCTTCGTGCATTTTACCGGTCAAATCCCGCTTAATTTCTTTATGACCCCCATGAAGAAAAGATGTGATATCCTGGATAATTTCCTTATACGTTTCCTCTGTTGCAGGCTTCTCACTGCATGCCAGGCACTGTCCCATATGATAGTACAGGCAGACGCGGCCCGGAGGATTGTTGCATTTACGCAGTGGGTACAATTTATCAAGGAGTCTTTTCGTCTCCTTGGCTGCCAGAACGTTCGGGTATGGACCAAAATATTTTCCTTTATCCTTTTTAACATTTCGCGTAATTAAAAGTCTTGGATGCCGTTCAGACGTTATTTTCAAATAGGGATATGTCTTATCATCTTTTAACAGGACGTTGTATTTCGGATCATACTTTTTAATTAAATTCATTTCCAGGATCAGCGCTTCCATCTCTGAAGTTGTGACAATATATTCAAAATCTATTATTTCCTGTACAAGGCGCTGGGTCTTTTTATCATTTGCCCCGGTAAAATACGAACGCACCCTATTCTTGAGCATTTTAGACTTTCCCACATATATAACGGTTCCATGCTTATCTTTCATCAGGTAGCATCCAGGCTGTGATGGAAGCACAGCTAATTTTTCATTTATTTGCTGATTCATTGGCAATTTCATCCCCTGAACACATTTTTCACAACTATAGGAGGCTGTTCAAAAAGATCCGCCTTTTTGAATAACCTCTATAAATAACCCCTTGTCACTTATTGTAACAAGGGATTATGTAAACACTGCCTATACGATTATAAACTTACGAAGCATGTTTGTTAATCAAGTCGACCAACGCTTCCTTAGGCTGGAATCCGACAACTTGATCAACGACCTCTCCATTTTTGAATAATAGCAGTGTAGGGATGCTCATCACACCGTACTTACCGGCTGTTTCCTGATTCTCATCCACATCAAGTTTCACAATTTGCACTTTATCTTCCATTTCACCATCAATTTCTTCCAGAACTGGTGCAATCATTTTGCAAGGTCCGCACCAAGGTGCCCAGAAATCAGCCAGCACTAATCCTTCAGAAACCTGTTGAGTGAAATTCTGATCAGTGACATGTTCAATCGCCATTTTCATTTCCCTCCTCTTCATCTAACTGTGCATTTTAGTATATCATCGTTAGTATGTGCTCGCGAATACTTTGCTTATACCATCAGTGAAAAGGTCTGACCGTTTTCGATCAGACCTTTTGCAGGTTTATTTTACTTTTTTAATTTCCTCTGTCAATGCTGGAATCACTTCAAACAGATCCCCAACAATACCATAGTCAGCCACATTGAAAATGTTTGATTCCGGATCTTTGTTAATGGCCACAATTACTTTCGAGTTCGACATTCCGGCAAGATGCTGGATTGCACCGGAAATACCGACAGCAATATAAAGATCTGGGGTGACAACCTTGCCTGTCTGCCCGATTTGAAGTGAGTAATCACAGTATTCGGCATCACAAGCACCGCGGGAAGCCCCTACTGCACCACCCAAGACTTCTGCCAATTCATACAGCGGCTTGAAACCTTCTTCGCTTTTTACTCCGCGCCCGCCGGCAACAATGACATTTGCTTCAGACAAATCAACACCTTCCGAAGCTTTACGGATAACATCCTTGATTACCGTGCGGATGTCCTTCACGTCCACCTCTTGTTCGGTCACTTCCCCTGACCGGGACGCATCACGTTCAAGCGGCTTGATATTATTCGGCCGGATGGTCGCAAATGTAAGTCCGCTTGTAATCACCTTTTTCTCAAATGCTTTACCGGAATATATCGGTCTGACGAATACCGTGTTATCATCCTCTTGTTCAATGCTGGTTGCATCCGAAATCAGGCCTGAATCGAGCTTGCTTGCGACTTTTGGGGTCAAATCCTTCCCAATTGCTGTATGCCCCATTATAATGGCATCCGGTGACTCATCTTCTGCAACAGCCATAACCGCCTGTCCGTATCCTTCCGATGTATAGGTTTTCAAATTTTCATGTTCAACGGTAACAGCACGATCTGCTCCATAATAAATCATTTCCTGGGCTTGTTCGCTCAGCCCAGTGTCTCCGCACAGCATGCCGACGACTTCCCCATCTGCATCTATTTTTTTGCGGCAGCAATAGCCTCAAATGTTACATTCCGCAATACACCATCTCTTGCTTCGCCTATGACGAGTAATTTTTTGCCCATACTCCTTCTCCTTTCCAATGTAAAAATTCACACGCACTTATAGCACTTTTTTTATCGTCTTTCAAGAGGGAAACCAATTCCTTCACCTGTTCATCAACTTCCCCTTCCAGAATCCGGCCTGCTTCTTTTTCAGGCGGGAGGAATATATCCACTGTTTCTGTTTTTGCCTCAACGTCTTCTTCATCAAGATCCAGATCATCCAGCTCCAATTCTTCCAGTGGCTTTTTCTTTGCCTTCATGATACCGGGCAATGATGGATACCTTGGATCGTTCAGTCCTTGCTGACACGTTGCCAATAAAGGTAAAGATGTTTCAATCTTCTCTACATCGCCTTCCACATCTTTATCTATCTTTGCTGTTTCACCGTCAATTTCTAACGCGGTGATGGTTGTAATGCAGCTGATTCCCATGCTTTCGGCAAGGCGCGGCCCAACCTGACCACTCGCTTCATCTATGGCAACGTTGCCTGCCAGAATCAGATCGGCCTCTTTATCGTCAAAATAGGCCTCCAGAACCTTGGCTGTCGTGAACTGGTCCCCTTCTTCCAGATCTTCTTCTGTATTAATTAACACAGCCTTGTCGGCACCCATGGCTAGTGCTGTACGCAACTGTTTCTCTGCTTCCTCATCACCAACAGTGACAACGGTTACTTCACCGCCATGTGCATCCCGCTGGTTAATTGCTTCCTCAACCGCATACTCGTCATATGGATTAATGATGTATTCTGCACCCTCATCCTCAATCTGTCCATCAGATACCACAATTTTTTCCTCTGTATCAAATGTTCTTTTCAGCAATACGTATATGTTCATTTGTCATCCTCCCTTTGTTGATATCGGCATCGCCGGTTGGGGTAAGTTATACGACCCGGCATCTGCCGTAATCTATTTATCTTTGAATTCCGGTTTGCGCTTTTCAATAAAAGCCTGCACACCTTCTTTCGCATCCTCTGAACCAAAAATATCCGCAAATGCTTTCGCTTCTTCCTGGACGCCTTGCTGAAATTGTTCAGTTTTGGCATATGGAACCAATTTCATGACTGCATTGATAGAGACCCTGCTTTTCGCTGCAATATTTTCAGCAAGGCTGTATGCTGTGTCAAAAACAGCCTCCTCATCAACAGCCTGGTTAAGAAGTCCATTCGCTTTGGCCTCTTCCCCTTTAATCGGCTGCCCGCTCAAAATCATTTCATATGCTTTCGCGGCTCCGACAAATCGTGGCAGTCGCTGTGTTCCGGCAAATCCGGGAATAATGCCAAGGGTAGTCTCCGGCAAGCCAAATTTGGCATTTTCAGCGCCAATACGGATATGACATGCCATAGCCAGTTCCAGACCTCCACCCAGAGCAGCGCCGTGAATGGCTGCAATGACCGGAATCGGAAAAATGTTCAATCCTATTAAAGAGCTTCTGGCCTCTCTCTGACAAAGACTGATAGTCAGAGGCACTTTCCAGGGAAGTGAACTCTTTAATATCTGCCCCAGCAGAAAAGAATTTGCCTTCCCCTTTCAATACAATCGCTTTTACGCTGGTATCGTTTTCAATTTTGTCCAACGTGTCTTCGAGGCTGTTCAATAGATAAACAGACAGTGCGTTCGCGGGTGGGCTTTGAATTGTCAGCACCGCAATTTGGTTCTTCACTTCATAGTTGATAACAGCCAAGCCAATCCCCCTCTCTAATGTTTATGTTTAACGGAGAGACCATCCGTGATGAACGCATGTACAACTGGCGCCTGCTCGGCGAGGTCATATTTCTGCTCTTTCATGACCCAGTTGGTCACGATTTCATCCAAAGTTCCGAAAATCATCTGTCTGATGAGTGGAACATTCAGTCCATCACGAAAGATTCCTTGCTCCGTTCCCTCTGCAATTATATCATCAATAACTACCAAATAGGGCTTTAAAATCTGATTAATTTTCTGTCGGAGTTCTGCGTTTGACTGCCGTAATTCCAACTGCGTAACGATGGCCAGATGGTGATCTGCCGTTAGCTGGCGGAAGTGCATTTCTATCAGTGTCAGCAATTTGTCGTTGGCATTATTCTTATTACTGATGCTATCGACAATTTGCTCAATAAACTGCCCCATCTTCTCTTCAAACACAGATATAAGAATATCCTCTTTATTTTTGAAATAAAGATATATCGTCCCGTCAGCTACCCCGGCTTTTTTAGCAATCTTGGAAACTTGTGAAGCGTGGTAGCCATTATCAGCAATCACTTCCACTGCTGCTTCAATAATTTGTTTATATTTTGGTCTCTGTTTCTTCATGGTTATCTCCTCATGGCCATTATACGTGATGAATGAATAATCATTCATAAATTTATTTTACAAATAATACAGAAAAATGTCAACGACCAGCTTGTCTCATTATTCGTCAAAAAAGAAAGCCTTACACTTTTTCACCTTTCTCTTTATTCCTTTCTTTATCTTCTTCCACCAAGTTTCTGCGTAAGATTTTTCCGACTGCTGTTTTGGCAGTTCATTTCGAAACTCATAAATCCTTGGCACTTTGAATGTTGCAAGTCTGCTCCGGCAGAATGTGTCCAATCTTTTTCTTCTACATCGGCATAACCTGATTTTAATACGACATATGCCTTCACCGTTTCTCCGCGATAAGGATCTGGAATGCCTGCAACAACAGCTTCCTGTATTGCTTCATGTTCATACAGCACTTCTTCTACTTCCCGGGGATAAATATTATAGCCACCGGCAATAATCATGTCTTTTTTACGGTCGGCGATATAAAAGAAACCATGTTCATCCATGTAACCCATATCCCCGGTGAAAAACCATCCATCCCGCAAAACCCGGTCTGTTTCCTCCTGATTGTTCCAGTATCCCCGCATCACTTGCGGTCCTTTAACAGCAATTTCACCAACCTCCCCAATTACTGCTTCTTCCCCGGATTCCATATTTATAACTTTGGCATCCGTATCAGGCCATGGAACGCCGATACTGCCGGCCACACGTTTTCCCCATACAAAATTGGCGTGGGTTACCGGTGACGTCTCGGTTAAGCCGTAGCCTTCGACAAGTTTTCCATTGGTCACTTTTTCAAATTGGGACTGAACCTCACTCGGCAATGGGGCTGAACCACTGATGCAGGCTTCAATAGAGGATAAGTCGTATTTCTCCAGGTCAGGATGGTTAAGCAGCCCGACATAGATCGTCGGTGCACCTGGAAACATGGTTGGCTTTTGTTTTTGAATTGTCTTGAGCACATCTCCGGCATCAAATTTTGGCATTAAAATCATTTTGAACCCATACATAATTGACATGTTCATGACCGCAGTCATCCCGTACACATGGAAAAATGGCAAAACACCCAAAATCGTCTCCTCACCAGGTGTAGCTTGATGGAGCCATTTTCGGGACATCTGACAGTTCGCCGCAAGATTGGAATGGGTAAGCATGACCCCCTTGGGATGCCCGGTGGTGCCGCCGGTATACTGCAAAAGTGCCAAATCTTCCTTTGCATCGACAGCTATGGGAGTATAATTTTCATCTCGGCTGTCCATCACTGTACCCCAGTCGTGCGTGTCATCTGTTGGCTCGACTTCCACAATACTTTTATATTCCTTCCGTTGAATAAATGGATAGATGAGGTTCTTGGGAAATGGCAGATAGTCCTTGATGCCGGTTACAATGACATGTTGCAGTTCCGTTTTGCTGCGTACATTGGAAACTCTGGGGAAGAGAACATCCAGACAAATAATAAACGACGCACCGGAATCATTCAGCTGGTATTCCAATTCCCGCTCCTTATACAGCGGATTTGTCTGCACAACAATTCCGCCCGCCATTAATGTTCCATAGTAACTGATGACGGACTGTGGACAGTTTGGCAGCATGATAGCGACACGATCACCCTTTTGAAGGCCAAGCGACTGCAGTAAACTCGCCACCTTTCTGGCCTGCGAGAGAACATTAGCAAACGTCAGTTCTTTCCCCATAAAGTGAAGCGCTTTCCTTTTTGGATACACTTCAGCAGTCTCTTCCAAAAACGCATGCAATGGCTTCTCTTCATACTCGATTGACAAAGGAATCTCATTCGGATAATGGGTATGCCAGCGCCTTGTTTCGGTCATCATATACCTCCTTTAATAATAGCATACTCCCATTATACCGATTAATTTGCACTTTTTGCAATTTTTTACTGAAAAAAGTTTTAAATTACGTGTTACAGCATCACATACACAATCCCAATCACCAAAATAAAACCGCGACAACAATCATGTATTTCGCCAATTTATCAAGAAACATGTTAACCTCCCCCAATACTCGCCCCAATGACGAATGATAACCCAATAGATATCAGCATGGCAATCAGACCTACTGCCTTATTTCCTTTCCCGATTTCTTCATCGATTTTGATGGCCGGTGTTAAGAATTCAAAGATAATATAGCCGGACAACAGCAGGGCGAATCCAAACGCCCCCCAGCCCATGCTTTGGATAATGGTATCATTATGCTCAATTGAGTACTTAAAAACAACAGCTATCCCAATGATTTTCCCGCCTGTTGCCATCGCTACAGCCAGATTGCCCCGCTTTATTTCCTCCCAGTTACGGTAGGAGGTGGCAAACTCGAACACCGCTAAAAATACAATGGTACACAGAACAACAGCACTGTATCTGGCGGCTGTTTCTACAAGAATATTGTCCCAGAAGCCACTCATGGTTCTCCCCCTCCCCCATTATGCTACGTCAGTTCCAGAACCGTCACTCCGCTGCCACCTTCTCCTTCTTTTCCCGGCCTTGCGGAAGCCACACGCGGATGTTTTTTAGCGACAGTATTAACACCTTTCCGGAGCGCTCCAGTGCCTTTACCATGAATGATTGAAACAGATGAATATCCAGCCAGCAGTGCATCGTCAATGTACTTTTCCAGCTGCTCAAGTGCGTCCTCATAACGTTCTCCGCGCAAATCAAGTTCTGTCCTCACATGATGGCTTGAACCTTTAACGGTGGTGAGTGGTTTTTCGGTGACAGTTGACTGCTGCTGCAGAAACTTCAGGTCATTGCTTTTACTTTGACCTTCATAATGCCAACCTGGACGAGGTATTCATTCACATTGATTTTTCAATAATGGTGCCCTGCTGATTCGCTGACATAAGCTTTACTTCATCACCCGGGTGGAGTTCGCGTTGCGGACCGGTTTGCTTTTTATTGGTTTGGGACTTTTTGGATGATAAATCAGGTTGTGCCTCTTCCAGCATCTTCCGGGCTTCAATCCACTCATGGTCTTTCAGCTGGGCATCTGTTTTCATATTTCGGATCTCATCAACAATTGCCTCCGCTTCTTCCCGTGCTTTCTGCAGTGCTTTGTCCGCTTTTTCTTCTGCTTTTTTATAAAGCGTTTCCCGTTTATCTTCAAACTGGTTCCACGCTTTTTTCAATTCTTCATGCAGCTTTTCGCTTTCCGTCAGCACTTCCTGCGCTTTCTCATAGGATGCTTCTGCCTGACGCTTCGACTGTTCGAGAGAGGCAATCATATTTTCCACACTTTTGGAATCCGTACCAATATGACTTTTCCCCTGCTCGATAATCGACTGGTCAAGGCCAAGCCGCGCGGAAATTTCAAAAGCATTGCTGCGCCCAGGTACGCCAATCAGCAGGCGGTAAGTCGGCCTCAGTGACTCCACATCGAATTCAACCGAGGCGTTGACTGCATTGTCACGGTTAAAGCCGTATGCTTTCAGCTCAGGATAATGTGTTGTAGCTACAACCCGTGCACCTCGCGACATAACATCATCAAGGATGGACATCGCAAGAGCTGCACCTTCCTGCGGGTCTGTCCCAGCGCCAAGTTCGTCAAACAGCACTAGTGATTTGGAATTCACCTGATCCAGTATCGATACGATATTGTCATATGGGATGAGAATGTACTCAAGTTTTGTTCAATGGACTGTTCATCACCAATATCGGCAAAAATATCTTCAAAAACTGCCATCTCACATCCTTCATCGGCAGGAACCTGCAGGCCGGACTGTGCCATTAATGTGCACAGCCCAATCGTCTTAAGTGTCACTGTTTTCCCGCCAGTGTTTGGACCGGTAATGACGATTGAGGTATAATCTTGCCCGAGTTCAACATCATTCGGCACGACTTCTTCCGGTGGGATGAGCGGATGCCGTACCTGAGTCATCTTTATCCTGCCACTGTCATTCATGACCGGCATGACAGCGCGCTTATCCCTGCTCCATTTCCCCCGTGCTGCTATAAAGTCAATATGGGCAAGTATGCGCACATTTTCCGCAAGGGCTGCTTCATTGTCAGCAATATTGCCACTTAGCTCCCGGAGGATCCGGTCCATTTCGTGTTTTTCTTTGGCTCTGGCTTCCTGCAGTTCGTTATTAAGGTCGACAACTGCCTGTGGTTCCATGAACAATGTAGCACCGGATGTGGACTGGTCATGCACAATTCCACCTACCGCACCACGGTATTCCTGTTTTACTGGCAGGACATACCGTTCATTGCGGATCGTAATGATGGCATCAGACAGCATTTTACTTTTGATTTTGTATAATTGTCGAGCTTGTCACGCACTTTGCTTTCGTTGCTGCGGATGGATGAACGGATTCCCCGGAGTTTGACAGATGCACTGTCCATAATATGGCCGTTGTCGTCAATACAGCTATTGATGCTGGTTTCCAGGCTGCGTATCGTTACGAGCTGTTCGCCAAGTTCCTGTAAAAGCGGCAAAGGTTCCTCCAGCTGTTCAAAGAATGTCTTTAGCCGCCGAACAGCATAAAGCGTATTGGAAACGTCAAGACATTCTTCTGCCGTCAGTACGCCGCCAATAACACTCCGCTTGACACTCGCCCGGATGTCCGCTATACCGCCCAACGGAACATCCATATTCAGCCGAAAAATCTGGCATGCCTCATCCGTCTCAGCCTGCATTTCATTAACCTTTTCAATGGCACTTGCAGGCTTCAGCCCGGTTGCCAGTTCTTTTCCTGCATATGTTGCTGCCCGACTTTTCAATTCATTGACTATTTTATCGAATTCAAGCGTTTTTTAGTATTTGTTCATTCATCAGGATGATCCCCTTTTACAAGTAGTTCAGCCTGTCGGGTTTTATAGAGGTTGTTCAAACAGTCCGGTAATAATGACACATCGAATTTCTTCGTTGGCTTGCTTTTCCGGTGCTCATGTATTCATTTGCATACACTCCGCTACTCGGGAGCTTGCGCCGCCTCGAAATTCTCGGTCCTTTTTATCCTCCTTTTTGAACACGCACTTATAGGACCCTGCTGTCATATCAGTTTCTGCCAGGATTCATGAATGCCTTCAATTTTTCCGTCGGCCATGTATTTAGAACGGTTTCTTTGTGCAGCCAACCTTTTCGGGCTGTTGCGACACCATACTTCATGTGATCAAGCATAGCATAATCATGGGCATCGGTATTAATGGCAATTTTAACCCCGGCTTCCTGTGCCCGGTACGCCCAGTGACTGGACAGATCCAGCCTGTTGGGGTTAGCGTTGATTTCCAGTGCTGTACCCGTCTCCCCTGCCCGTTCAATCAGCCGGTCAATGTCGACACGGTAGCCCTCGCGGCGTCCGATAAGTCTACCTGTCGGATGAGCAATCAGGGACACATATGGATTTTCCAGAGCAGCAAACAGTCTTGCCATAATTTTCTCCTGTGACTGATTAAAGCTCGAGTGAATAGCTCCAATAACGAAATCCAGCTCCTGCAGGAATGAATCATCAAAGTCCAGTGTGCCATCAGGTAATATGTCCATTTCCACGCCAGCGAAGATATGGATATCGTCATATTTTTCATTCAAGCGGTCAATTTCTTCCCGCTGTCTTCTGAGCCTTGCTTCCGTCAACCCATTCGCAACCCTCAGAAACTTCGAGTGATCTGTTATGGTAATATGATCGTACTGTTTACTCCGGGCACGATTCACCATTTCCTCAATGGATTGTCCGCCGTCACTCCATGTTGTATGCATATGCAAATCCCCACGGATATCACTCAGTTCGATCAGGGAGACAGATTCGCGAAATGCTTCCACCTCACCAGTATTTTCCCGTACTTCAGGCGGAATATAATGCAAACCAAATGGTGGAACAACTGCTGTTCGCTGGCGAATGTCGTTATTTCACCAGTTTCTTCAGATTCTACACCATACTCGTTGATTTTTTCGCCTCTGGCCTTTGCAAGCTGTCTCATGGACACATTGTGATCTTTGGATCCGGTAAAATGGTGGAGGGTTGCCGCAAATTCCTCTGGGGCAACAATCCGGAAGTCCACATTCACATCATAAACATCAGCCAGAACAAGGGATACTTTTGTTTCCCCTTGTGCAATCACTTCTTTTATCTGTTCCAGTTCAAGGAGCTGATCACGGACAGCAGCAGGGTCCTCAGAGGCAATGATAAAGTCAATATCCCTCACTGTTTCACGCATCCGCCTTAAACTGCCTGCTCGTGAGAATTTATTAATTTCCCTTATGGAATCGAGATACTGTTCCATTCTTTCAGCAAGCGGTAGCATATAAGCGATCGGTAGCCGTTCCGGGCGCTTGTTAGCTTCTTCCAGCGCAGTGATTATTTTTTCCGCAGATTTTTTTCCCAAAGCCTTCCAATGATTCAACTTGTCCATTTTCACATGCCTGTCTGAGTGACTCAGCATCCGTCACACCCAGCTCCTGATAGATTTTGGACAGTTTCTTTCCGCCCAGTCCAGGCAGATTTAATAACGGGATCAGCCCTTCCGGAACTTCTTTCTCCAATTCTGTCAACGTTTCGGAAGTTCCATTCTGAATGTAGGACTCAATGACAGCACCGGTTCCTTTCCCAATCCCTTTCATTTTTGTGAAATCATCGATATCGGCAATGGAACGATCATCTCGTTCAAGTGCCTGTGCAGCTTTCCGGTAGGCTGAAATTTTAAACGGATTTTCTCCTTTCAGTTCCAGATAGAGCGCTATTCTTTCCAACAGTTTAATGACATCTTTTTGTTTACCGTCATTTCTCTCACCTTTTTCTATTATTGTCCATTTTGCCATCCGCATGAAAAAAGACTGATCCATTACCGGGAGACTTCTGCGTTCATCCCGGTATGTCAAACCAGCCTCGTACCTTTCCTGCTCAACTAAAATCAACCATCTCATTCATGTGGGTGAACCACAGCGATTTCACTTGCTCCGATAGAAACGGGGTGTGTTCAACAATAAACAACGCAACTGCTGATTGATTGATCCACGCCTGGATTTCTGAAACGGGTGTCAGTGCCAATATGTATAAAACAATGAAAATCAGCAGGTAAACCTCAGCAAATCCCAGCACAGCACCAAGCCACCGGTTGACAGCGTGGAGTATCGGCAGTTCAGCGACAAAGTCAAGCATGGAAGCAATAATTTGCAGAATTATTTTAGTGGCAAAAAAGATAATCGCAAATGCAATGGCATTGTAAAAAGCACCTTCAAGGGGTAGTGACTCCAAAAAGTCTGCCCAAGCACCACTGTTTTCCAATTCTGGATATGGTATCCAGAGTGCCAGTCTTGGTGCCAGCTTGTCATAATAGAGGGCGGCAAGAATGAATGCAGCGATAAACCCGATCAAGTGGAATGCCTGTAAAATAAAGCCTCTTTTTAAACCAATTAAAAACCGAAAGCTAATAAAGCAATTAAAATGAGATCTATCATGCTACTTGTCCTCTTTCTTATATGTTGATCCTAGTAACGCCGCATATTCTTCTTTCAGCTTCATATAATCGCTCATGGTATTGACCGCAGTAAGAACAGCAAGCTCTGTTGACGTAAGCTGCTGATTAGCATCATGGATTTCACGCATTTTCTGGTCAACCTGGCTTGCAACCAGACGGACATGACTGGAACTTTCATTGCCGACAACGGTATAATATCTGTTATATATTTCAACGGTTTCTCGTGTTTTATCGTTCTGGGTCACAAGGCACCCTCCCTACAAACGAAAATAATCCATTTTATCGTAACACAAAGACCGCTAATGGGGAAATACAAATGTTCTTTTCAATGAATGCTCCTTTGCTATAGTTTAAACAGGATATGAATGGAGGTACAGGCATGCCGCAACAAGTATATACGATGCCACTCGATACAGTGGAAAATATGAAAACCTATTACAAGAACAGCCTGCAGTCCACGCCACAGGGGGCTGTGTTTCGCGCAAAAACACCAAACGCGGTGATAACTACTTATAAATCCGGAAAAGTGCTGTTTCAAGGTAAGGATCCTGCAGCTGAAGCGGGAAAATGGGCAGATGCTGCTAGCAGTACACCGAAGCACAGGCAAAAAAATAACGAGGGAAACGCACAATTCGCCCCGCCGGAGGCACTGTTTACCAGCAGCCACATCGGCTCCGATGAAGCTGGGACTGGCGACTACTTCGGCCCGATTACGGTTGCAGCCGTTTATGTGCGCAAAGACCAAATCGAATTGCTGAAGGAATTGGGTGTCAAGGATTCTAAAAACCTGACCGATTCAACCATCAAGAAAATCGCTGGGGATCTGATGAAACTTGAACTCCCTTACTCACTGATGATATTGCATAATGAGCGGTATAACCAGCTGCAGCGAAAGAAATGGTCTCAGGGCAAAATGAAGGCTATGCTCCATCATCACGCAATTGATAACGTGCTGAAAGACAAGAAGGCAGAAACACCCGACGGCATTCTCATTGACCAGTTCTGTGAACCCGGGATTTATAAACGCCATATTGGAACTGAGCAGCAGCAATTACATGAAAAAAACGTATTTCATGACAAAGGCGGAAAGTTATTCCATCGCCGTAGCAGCAGCCTCCATCATTGCCAGAACCAGTTTTCTGAACGAACTTGACAAACTTTCTGCAAAAACAGGTGCAACGCTGCCCAAAGGTGCCTCAGGCAAAGTGGATCAGGCGGCAGCAGGGTCATTAAGGCAAACGGAAAAAACATGCTCGAGAAATGTGCCAAAACCCACTTTGCCAACACAAAGAAAGCCTTAGCACGCTTATAATGAAGCTATTTTTCTAACCTATTTCTTGGAGCGTACCCTTCGCCGAAATAGCCCGCAACGCGACGAGTATGGTAACTACGGTGATGAAAAATAATAAAGGTTCAAAAGCATCCATGAAAAAGAGAAGTTTAATTACGGTGGAGAAGGTATAAAATCACATTATATTTAGCGTACTAAATCACATAAAATTTAGTACGCTATTTTTTATTTTAACCAGGTATTCTGAATATTTATGTTAAAATAAATCTAAAGATTGTAATGAAAAGGTCTTAAAGAAACGTATCAACATTCTTTATGGAAAGGGGCTTGAAATGGACAAAGACAAAGAAATACCTGAAGAAAGAAGGGAGAGACTGAGACAACAAGAATGGAAAAACAACCCAACTGGAAATTTGAATGATTCACTAAATAGAGGTTCTAATGGAAGTCTTGTTGATTTAGTAGGAAGTTTAGGGTGGAAAGGCACTGGAATACTGATTCTAATAATAATATTTGGATTTATAATTTATGCCTTATTCCTCCGTTAAAGACGCTTTAGCATAATAACAAAAAGTAAAATTGGTCTTCCGCAAACGGGCCATATTGTGGAAGAAATTTACCCCGAATGACCTTTATTTTCTAAACAGAAAGAGGGATTCAAATGACCGTCAATCAATATAAATTACCCGTGCAAGGCATGACTTGCACGGGTTGTGAAGAACATGTAACCGAAGCGTTGGAACAAGCCGGTGCCAAAAATGTGTCAGCTAATTTTCGGCGCGGCGAGGCGATTTTCAATTAAGCGAGGACTGGATCGACCAAGCAAAGCAAAACATTGAGGAGACTGGCTATCACCCCGATGAAGAAGAAATTCAAACTACTGGCAGCTTTGTGGCATTCGATCGAGATGGCGATTATGACCTTCTGATTGTCGGGTCAGGTGGTGCGGCCTTTTCAGCCGCAATCAAAGCGAGCGAAAACGGCGCCAAAGTGGCATGGTGGAACGTGGCACGGTTGGGGGGACCTGCGTCAACATCGGTTGTGTCCCATCAAAAACCATGCTTCGTGCCGGTGACATCAATGGATTGGCACAGAACCATCCATTTAACGGATTACAAACAGGTGCTGGTGGTGTTAACCTTGCGAAATTGACCGAGCAAAAAGATGAATTGGTCAGTCAAATGCGTCAGGAAAAATATATCAATCTGATCGACGAATATGGATTTGATTTGATTCGTGGTGAAGCCTCGTTTGTTGATGAAAAAACGATTCAAGTGAATGGAGAGCACATCACAGCCAAAAGCTTTTTAATTGCAACGGGGGCAAATCCGGCCGTTCCAGATATTCCGGGATTGAAGGACGTCGATTATTTAACGAGCACGACAGCCCTTGAATTGAAAGAAGTACCAAAACGCCTTGCCGTGATCGGTTCCGGGTACATCGCCGCGGAATTGGGCCAATGTTTCACAATTTCGGAACAGACGTGACGCTCATGCAGCGAAGTGAGCGTTTGTTTAAAACGTACGAGCCGGAGGTTTCCGACGCCATCGATGAAGCTTTAAGGGAGCAGGGGATCAACCTGATCACTGGGGTTACCTATCAAAAAGTCGAGCAAAACGGTGATACCAAAAGCGTGACGATTGAAGTGAATGGCGAAAAACAAGTTATTGAAGCGATCAGATATTGGTGGCAACAGGCAGAAAGCCAAACACAGAGAGCCTAAATCTGGAAGCAGCCAGTGTGAAAACAGGCAAAAAGGGGAAGTGCTTACCAACGAATTTTGCAAACGACTAATGACCGCATTTATGCCGCAGGGGATGTGACACTCGGTTCACAATTCGTGTATGTTGCGGCGTATGAAGGGGGTATTGTCGCGGACAATGCACTCGGTGTGACCAAACGGAAAATCGATCTTCGATTTGTGCCCGGGGTGACTTTCACGAACCCGTCGATCGCGACGGTTGGCCTGACCGAGCAACAAGCCAAAGCAAAAGGTTACGACGTGAAACGTCGGTTCTGCCGTTGGACGCTGTGCCGAGGGCATTGGTTAATCAGGAAACAACCGGTGTCTATAAACTTATCGTGGATGGTCAAACTCGGAAATTAATCGGTGCCCATATCGTCAGTGAAAATGCCGGGGATGTTATTTATACAGCGACGTTGGCGGTGCAATTCGGATTGACCATTGATGACCTTACGAATAGCTTTGCGCCTTATTTAACCATGGCTGAAGGTTTGAAACTCGCAGCCTTGACTTTTGATAAGGACGTTTCTAAATTATCTTGTTGTGCAGGTTAATTGAGCTTCCTCAAACGGGCGCGAACACGGAATAAGAACGGTGCCTAAAGTGGCATTATTGGACCATTTTCTTGAATAAGAATATATTTTTTGAAAGAAGGTTAGAGATTTTGGTTATGAATGCTCTTTTAAGAGGTGGAATACCATTCATCATTATGAGCGGTATTGCTTTATTACTTTATTTTCAAGGAAAGTACTCGGATGCTAAAGGTACATTTGTTGCAAGCCTGATCGCTTTTTGTCGGCGCTGCATCCATTATTTATAACATAGAGCATTGGAGTTTGATTAAACGAAGCGGTGTCCATTTTATAATAATGCTTATAACAATTTATCCTATCCTTTTATTAAGTGGTTGGTTTACGATTGCATCTGTATTTGACGCTGTTTAAAATTTTATTCTTTTTGCTTTTGTTGGCATAATTTTATGGTCCTTATTTTTATATTAGCCAGAATTTTTTCTTGGTAAATAATTAAGTGTATACCACAATCGGGTGCCTATCTGGAATAAGGATGGGCTTGTTACTTTGCGGAAATGGGGCAGGTAATTAAACGAAATTTCTAGGAGATGAAAAGTGAAGATTATTATTATAGGTTTAGCAATATTATTAACACTAACAATCGTGTTTGTTATTTCAGGAATTGCCTTGAATAAGCATAATATGAAGAAAGATAAATATGACCTATTAAATTACTTTAAAAAACATAAAGGTTCATTATCTATTACGCTTAAAGAAGATGGTCAAGATACGCTAGCTATAAACTCTGATAAAAAGTTTCCGTTAGCGAGTACCTTGAAAATAATAATAGCATTTAATTTTGTTAAGAGTGCAATGAGTAACAAAATCTCCATTACTGACAAGGTAAAATTAAAAGAACTTGATAAATATTACATTCAAGATACAGATGGAGGCGCTCATCCTAACTGGAAAAGGTCTATAAACTATCCGACTGAAGTATCTTTATTAGAAATAGCTAAAGGAATGATGCAATTCAGTTCTAATGCCTGTACGGATTTTCTAATAAATAAATCGGAGTAGACGTTATTAACGAAAGTATCGAAGTGCTCCAGCTAAATCACGATAAAATAAGTTATTTAACACCACCTGTCATAATGCCGGGATATTTATCAAATAAACGGAAGCTAGCTATAAATAAGATAAATGCAATGAATGGGCAATCGTACGAAGAATTATCGAATGAATTATTTGAAAAAATGAAAGATGATGAAAGTGATTATCTTAAAGAAAAACGTCTAAAATGCTGGATCAGAAAAACGCAACTTTTAATCACTAAAAAATGGCTTTTTCATCGACCAAGCAATATGCTGACCTAATGCTTAGGTTGGGAAAGGAACTCTTAACCAAAAAGGAAAAAGACTTATTTAGCGAAATATTAATAGGTAAAACGTCAAAAATGGCCAGGATGACTATTTTTGGTACAAGGGTGGAGCTACACCATATGTAATAACTTCTGCCTTATATAAAGAATCTCAAGATACCACGATATCGGTTTCTCTGTTTATCGAGGATGACAAAGGTGGAGAATTGTATTGGATAGGAAATATATTCAATGACTTTGTTGTAAGTGTTGCCACAGATACGGAGTTTAGAAAAAAGTAAAGGAATTAGCAAGTTAAAGTATTACACAAACGGGCGCACTTGCGGAATAAAGGGCAATTTAAGCAGTGAATTATCTGAAATAATCAATCCGTTTAATTGAGAATTGTTATCAATTATTGTATATTAGATAGTAAACGATACAGATAATTGAGTAAGGAGAATATATAATGCAAATATACTGGACTAAAATAAATAAGATTATTGAAGAAGCACCTGAGGTTAAAACGTACCTGCTCGACTGTCCGGAAGACTTTACATGGGAAGAAGGTTCCCACACCCACTTCGCACTGGAAGGTTTTAATGCCGGAGATAAACCAAACCGTAGCCTGATTCGCCACATGTCAATTTCTACCTTACCGCACGAAAATTCAATTGGTATCACAACACGCATCAGAGAGCAGTGCTCTGAGTTTAAAACGATCTTAAGAAATCTTGAGATCGGCAATGAAGTTGCAATATTTAAAACCCATTCGAATGTACCGCTTAAAAGAGAAGACAAAAATGTTTACCTGTTGTCATCAGGTGTCGGCCTAGCAACTTTCAGACCGCTTGTACTTGATTATTTCCAACGTGCTGACAACGTCAATCAAATTCATTCCCTGAACATCGATTCATCAAAAGAGTTCTTATTCACTAATATTTTTGAATCCGCACCTGACAAGAAGTTCACATCACGGTTTGTCGATAACCGTAAAGATTACTATGAAGAAGTGAAACATCTTGCTACAGATAGGGATGGACTCTTCTACGTTGTCGGCAGCGACGAATTCCTCGTGCAGAACATTGAAGTACTGCGTGAGCAGGGCATCAAGCCGGAACAGATTATTCTCGACAAGCATGAACAAGAACTGCCTCAGTTTTTATCATTTGATTTGTTAATTTAAGCGAGACAAAGTATTTTCTTGGTAAATACTAAATAGATGTTCCATTAAAGGGCGCAAGAAC
>BBCA01000047.1 GCA_001311805.1 Lentibacillus juripiscarius JCM 12147
GGTTGATTCAGGCCCCAAATCGGTTGATTCTTCCCATCCTCCGGTTGATTCTAACCCCCGACGGCCTGATCCTCCTGGCGTCCGGCAAAGTCACGATTATGTGGCGGTCGGTTCATCAGCTTCTGAAAGCCATTAAAAACCCGCTGCACGAACGCAATAAAGTGTTCGTAACAGCGGGTAATGGGCTTTAGCCTGCTTCTGTCATGTTATGCGGTGGCAATAGTTTCTTCAGCTGCAGTTTTCGTCGCTGGTTAGCGGTACCATCGGCAGGCGGACGTCGCCAACGGGAATGCCCATCATGTGGAGGGCTGCTTTTGCCGGGGATGGGCTTGGCTGTGCGAACATCGCTTTCATTGTCGGAAGCACTTCTTGGTGAATGTTTGCTGCGCGCCTTACATCGCCGTTTTGATAGCTTTGCACCATTTCCTGTATGTCATTTCCGATTATATGTGCGGAGACCGATATAACGCCTTGTCCGCCAATCGCCAGGACAGGAAGGGTCAAATCATCATCACCGCTGTAGAGCGTGAAGTCTTCAGGTGTTTTATTGATGATGGTTGTCATTGCTGCAAGGTTACCGCTTGCTTCTTTGACAGCTGTGATGTTGTCGATTTCCGACAGCCGGATAATCGTTTCCGGTGCAATCCCCACTGCGCTGCGGCCCGGGATATTGTACAGCATCACCGGGAGAGATGTTGCTTGTGCTGCAGCCTGATAGTGCTGGTACAGTCCTTCCTGGGAAGGCTTATTGTAATAAGGTGTCGTGAGCATGATGGCATCTACGCCAGTCTGCTCCGCTTGTGTTGTTAATTCGATGGTTGCTCGAGTATTGTTTGATCCGGTCCCTGCGATAACGGGAACGCGTCCATCCACAACGTTTGTGACGAAGCGGAATAAGTCCAGTTTTTCAGTATCTGTTAGCGTTGGAGATTCCCCTGTTGTCCCTGCGACCACTAATCCATCTGAACCATTTACGATTAAATAATTCACCAATGTACGTGTTGCGTCGAAATCGATATCGCCATTTTGATCAAATGGGGTCACCATGGCGGTTAATACATGACCGAAATTCATCGCTTTTCACACCCTTTTCTATAGTTTTACTTCGGACGTTATAAAAAGGGCTATCACTATTTTGCCATAAAAAACAACAACGAGGGTTCGCTGTTGCTGCAGAAACGTCACTTAACCGTCCCTTAGCGCAAGATAGCCCTCCATATAGTTTCCTATATGACAGTCCTGTATTTATTCAATAGCAGAACCAACGGCGAGAACATGAGTTTCTCTCCGTTTCGGCGAATTCCCCTTTCCACATCATCACCGGATCTCATTTTCCTCCGATTGTGTACTGATGGTCTTCGCATCCTCTATCTCACTTCAATGGAATGAAGTAAGAAAGTATACAATTTTATTAACCATAGCATACAAGTGGTTGGATTTCAAGGGATGATGAAAAAAGTGAGTCAAGTTTGTATCCGGACCGCTTAGCGTATAAAACACGTTGTTTGCCTCTAATACGTCATTCCCAACAGCCTTTTAGACTAATACAACTCCTTGTTTTACTTCGTCCTTATAGCACTGATGATCCCGACCTTAGAAATTTTTCCGATGCTTGATGAATCTGTTTATTAAAAGATCGTTTACATAAAATCTATTGCAATGTCTATATTTCTATGCTAAAGTATAAATACAATATATACTAACAATATCATATAAAATACTATATATAGTATGCGCAAGCAATGGTGACACATGGTGTTTTAAAAGGGAATCCAGTGAAAATCTGGAACTGTCCCCGCAACTGTAAGTGTAGACGAACGGGATAACCACTGTATGGCAAGCTTTACGGCGGCAATACGGGAAGGCCCTCAGTAGGAAGAAGCACAAGTCAGGAGACCTGCCATTGCTTGAGTGTTTCCATTCCTCGGGGAAAGCGGGTGGTAAAACGATAGACATGGTATAAATCATCCATCGTTTTACAGCCGTTCATCCACCAGGGTGAGCGGCTTTTTATGTATTCAAAAGGAGGAGAATCATGACAACAGCAATAACGGATCAGTGGACAGACTTACTTGATGAGGCAACACAAGGTTGAATGCCGATAAGGAACTATTACTTGAAAAAATACATAAGAACGATTCGGAAGTAACAATGGACCATGTCATCAAATGGGCGCTGGAAAACATCGACGAGGCGAATCCGGACTGGACATTTGTTGCCAGCCGCTTGTATCTGCAAAACCTGTATGAAAAGGCAGCGGCCAATCGAGGATATGATGCCAACAAGCGTTATGGAGATCTTTATGAACTGATTCAACTCCTTACCAAAAAGGCATTTATACGGAAGGGTTGCTGCACACATACACGAGAGACGATATCGATTATTTTGCCAGCATCATCGAACCAGCGCGGGATAGACTGTTTCATTATCTTGGGTTGTTTACACTGGCGACACGCTACTTGGCAACAGATCATAATAAAGATACATTTGAGTTGCCGCAGGAGCGTTGGATGATCATTGCTATGCACTTAATGCAGCAGGAAGATCCAGCCTACCGCCGCCAGTATGTCGCTGAAGCTTACTGGGCGCTTAGTAATCTGTATATGACGGTAGCGACACCAACCATGACCAACGCCGGTAAGACCCACGGACAATTGTCAAGCTGCTTTATCGAAACGGTCGATGATAGTCTGCAGTCCATTTACGACAGCAATACTGGTATTGCTAAACTGTCCAAAAACGGTGGTGGGATTGGTGTCTATATGGGTAAAATCCGCAGCCGCGGCAGCTCCATCAAAGGGTTCAAAGGTATGTCGAGTGGTGTTGTACCCTGGATCAAGCAACTAAACAATACGGCGGTGAGCGTGGACCAGCTCGGAACCCGAAAAAGGCGCGATAGCCATTTATTTAGACGTGTGGCATGCGATATAGAAGCATTTCTTGATTTGAAATTGAACAATGGCGATGAACGCATGCGTGCACATGATATTTTCACTGGTGTTTGCCTGCCTGATTATTTCATGGAACAGGTAGAAAACCGCGGGGACTGGTATCTTTTTGATCCGCATGAAGTGCGCGAAGTGATGGGATATTCGCTCGAGGACTTTTATGATGAAGATAAAGGCGACGGATCGTGGCGTGCACGTTATTTGGAATGTGTGGCATCTGCTAAGCTCACAAAGCGTGCTGTTCCGGCGATCGACATTATGAAACGAATTATGAAGTCGCAGCTTGAGTCCGGTACACCGTTCATGTTTATCGTGATGAGGTGAACCGGCATAACAACAACCCACATGAAGGAATGATTTACTGTTCCAATTTATGTACGGAAATAACACAGAACCAGTCGCCAACAGAATTTTGGAAGAAGTAACCGAGGCAGATGGTACCATTGTCCAGAAGTATAAACCAGGTGATTATGTCGTTTGTAACCTAAGCTCGATCAACTTGGGTCGTGCTGTGCCTGATGGCGTGCTGGAGCGGCTGATCCAAATTCAGGTCCGCATGCTGGATAATGTGATTGATATCAATACATTGCCGCTGAAACAAACCCAATTGACAAATCGGAAATATCGCGCCATTGGGCTGGGAACGTTTGGCTGGCATCATCTGCTGGCGAAAATAACATGTATTGGGAGTCCGACGAGGCGGTTGATTATGCGGACAGACTTTATGAAACAATCGCTTACTTATCCATCAAAACGAGCATGGAGCTAAGCCAGGAAAAGGGCAGTTATCCAGCGTTTTCCGGCAGTAAGTGGCAGACGGGACAGTATTTTACCGACAAAGGATATACAGGGGAGGAATGGGGGCAACTGAAACGTGATGTGGCCACTAGCGGCATCCGCAATGGCTACTTAATGGCTGTTGCACCGAATTCGTCAACGTCAATGATTGCCGGCTCAACGGCCAGTATCGACCCCGTATTCCAGCCGTTTTATTTTGAAGAAAAGAAAGATTTCAAAATTCCTGTCACCGCACCGGACTTGAATCATAATACGTATAACATTTACCGTCGCTCGGCCTATATTGTCGATCAGCGTTGGTCTGTGCGGCAGAATGCAGCCAGGCAAAAGCATATCGACCAGAGTATTTCGTTCAATATTTACGTGCCGAATACGATTAAAGCATCCGTTTTGCTGGATGTACATTTGCAGGCATGGCGCGAAGGGTTGAAAACGACGTATTACGTCCGGTCTACGGCCAATGATGTCGAAGAATGTGAGTGGTGTGAAAGTTGAGAAGTCTCGTAGCGTATTTATCCTATAGTGGCAACACGAAGGAAACCGCGGAAATGATTGCTGATTATATGATGGAGGACGGTGCGGTAGTGGATATGCACCAGATGGCCATCGATCCTCCCGTTGATGCAGCAGCTTACGACATGATTTTCATCGGGTCGTTCACTTGGGAGATGGGTGCAACGCCTGATGAGGTAAAAGATTTCGTCCTGGAAGTCGGCTATAAACCAGACAATGTGGCCATTTTCGGAACTGGGGAAACGCAATTTGGCGGGGATGAGCTATTTTGCCTGGCAGTGGATAAACTTGCCACGTTTTATGCAAGCAGGTGGCCTGGTTTGAAAATAGAACAGTCCCCGCGCGGTTCACAGGAACAATTGGTGGAAAACTGGCTGGAAGGAGTGCTTCACGATGTCAAAAGTCTTGCTTGATAAAGCAAAAACATTGGAACCGATGAACCCGAACAAGTCGACAGCACTGTTCGGCGGGCAATCGAGCGGTATCTTAAATTGGAATGATATTAAGTATCCGCATTGGTATAAAATGTATAAACGTTTAGTTGGCAATTACTGGCAGGCAGATGAAATTAATATGTCCGATGATTTGCGCCAATTTGCATCACTTACAGAGGAAGAACGGGACGCGTATTTGAAAATCATCGGCCTCTTGTCAACACTTGATGCACCGCAGACCCGGACGGCATTACTTTTATCCCTATATGCAACTGATCCGTCTGTCCAGTCGATTATGGCGGTCATCGCCCAGCAGGAGGCGGTTCATAATGAAAGTTATTCGTATGTATTGTCGTCGGTTGTTTCCCTTGACGAGCAGAACGAGTCTTTTCAGCTCGGCCGAAAAGATCCGGTCTTATTAAAGCGGAACGAAACGATTATGCAGCAATACAATGCATTTGTTGAGGAACCGACGATTGAAAATATCTTGAAAACGTGTGTTTACACAGCGCTCCTGGAAGGGATGTTTTTCTACTCCGGGTTTGCGTTTTTCTATTCATTGGCAAGGAAAAATAAATGGTTGGCACGTCAACGATGATCAGCTATATCAACCGGGACGAGCTTGAACATGGTCGGTTCATTGCGGAATTATTCCGGGCAACACTGCATGAAACCCGGATACGAATACAGCGGCATTTTCCGATTGGGTGTACAGCCGATTCCAGGAGTCCGTTGAGCTGGAAATCGAATGGTCCCGCTATGTATTGGCTTCTGTGGATGGCATCGATCTCGACGAAATGGCCGGCTATATTAAGTACCGAGCTAATAAAATGCTACGGATGATGGGGCTTGACGAGATTTACCCGGATCATACCGAGAACCCAATGAAGTGGATCCGGGCCTATGCTGATAATTTCGATGGCACCAAAACAGACTTTTTCGAACAAAAATCACGGCAGTATACGAAGACGAGCGATTTGAACGGATTTGATGATTTGTAAGGGGTATCCCGAAATGAGGGTGATTTACCCGAAGTTCACAGTCGAAATCCCGAAGTTCACATTATAATGCCCGAAGTTCACAATTATAATCCTGATGTTCACAATTGATCAGCTAGTATAGCTGTCAAAAATAGCCGGTGTGCCCCCAATGAGCGCACCGGCTGCATTAACTACAACGTATTTAACGCCACAACCTCACCGGTCACGGCATTCACACCGTATGCGCAGTCCAGCTTGCCGCACATGATGTAAGAGTCTGAGCTGGCATCATAGACATAGACTGGATCCATCTCGAGATACCCGCGTAATTTATCAAAAGCCTCTTCCTGCGACACAGCCGCCTCGTCCGCTTCCGTAAAATGCTTGAACGCTTCAAAGAGCCTGTCCTGATCGATATAGTTCATTGCTGTAAGCGTGTCTCGTTCGATAAGCAGCTTGATTTTGATATCAAGGGCATTTTTGGCATCGTCCTTAACCGGTTTTATCTCTGCCACAATATACCCATTCTGCAGGTAAATACCAGTCAGTTTCCGCTTGCCGCTTTCATCCGGGTAAACAAGCCGCATGAAGCGTATGACCTCTCTTTCGCATGCTCCTGCTTCAGCGTCAGTCAGCGGTATCGTATCTGGGTGCGGTACATTGGCCAGTACCGTCTCCAGCGTAACTTCCGGTGATAAATCCATCTCTTTCCGCTCAAATTCTCCATCCAGCGGCTCGTCCCACCGCAATATCTCATCTTTCGAAACAAATGAATACCGATCCGCTTCAAATGTAAATGGAATCGTCCGCTCAGCATCATTCGCTATAAAAACTTCCTCCATGCCATACATCGGCAGCCATTTCTCCTGCCCCTGGTCAGGCAGTTCCAACAGCTGGCATTGCGATTTTGCGACAGGCTCATATTTGTCCGGTGTCAGTGCAAATGGTTCCCACGCAATTTGCTCCCCATCCGGAAAGGTGCCGTCAATCGAAAACAGCGTCAGTTCCCCGTCGTCATTGAATGCCACTTCAATCGTTCCCGTCGGTGTTACTGGAATGTTATCAACTGCTGCGCCGAAACTCAGCGCCTGCTTTTCTTCGTGTGCAATCAAAATTGCCTCCCAAACGTCAGCCCGGTCCTATCCTCAATCCACTCGATTACATCTTCCTTTGCTGCGGATGACGGGTAGCGTGTATGGTCAGCACTGTTGAGATCTTGGACGAATACAATCCGCCGCACTTCTTTTGTATGAAAATTCACATCGACAACAGCAGTTCCGGCAGTATTAAAATCCTCGCTTGAACTGTCAGCATCATTCGGCGACCATTCCATATTCATAATATAAATTGTTTCGTTAAAATGGTTTTTTTCACGAAAGTGGTACCGTTTCAACTGGTGACTGTTTAGCCCTAAATTTTCACGAACATTTTCCACCAGTTCCTGAACTTGCTCATTCACTTGTAAAACCTCACTTTTACAGAATTATGTACAGTATAACACCTTCTTTCTATTATAATCGAATGTCAAGCAGCCAAGGTGTAATTTATAAAAAAGTGTATGACACTACTTTATAATGAGAAACGAATATAATAGTGAAGGAGTTTACGCTTTCTAAGAATCCCTTTAGCGATAACACAAGTTTTCTAAGGTATCCCATATAATCCTTGGATGGTAAATAGGCTGAACGCTTTAATGTACAAATAAATTGAACATTACCTATGTTTTAAAACATCGACCTTTTTCCACAAAAACACTTCACTAAACCGCTTACTCCTGATACAATCAATGGCGGAATGACTAACATGACCTACAAATGGGGGGGGAGCAACATGGGAGTGGAGCATAACCCGCATTTACTATGGTTTGTATGCGGTTATGGTATTATCATGATCTTAATCGGAATTTATTTCTCCAGGAAGATTGCCAGCAGTGAGGATTTTATTCTAGCAGGAAAAGGGCTGGGGACGATTGTTCTCACAGGAACGCTTCTGGCAACATGGACAGGAAGCGGAAGCATCTCCGGCGGCGAGACATCCATGGCGTATACGTACGGAATTATCCCGGCGTTCATGCTGATTTTTCCTACGCTTCTAGGTATCGTTATTTTATATGTTATCGCGCCGAAAATACGTGAATTCGGCAAGTATACGGTATCCGGCATTCTGGAGGCAAAATATGGGCAGACAGCTCGGCTGATTGCCAGTATCATTATTATCCTGGCGTTCGTCGGCATTGTATCCTATCAGATGACCGGGATTGGCTTTATTTTAAATGTAACGACTGGTATCTCTGTTGAAATCGGTACCATTATTGGTGCTGTATTAATCATATTTTTGGCGACCATTGGCGGGCTGCGTTCGATTGCCCCGACCGATGCATTGAGTGCTTTTCTGGCCATTGCGGGCTTATTCATTACACTGCCGGTGATCTATGGCATTGCAGGCGGCTGGGATGATGTAACAGCCAATGTCCCTGCTGCTAACCTAACGGCAACAGGCACATTGAATACAGTGCAGCTGCTTGGCTTTTTGCTGCCATCTCTATTTTGCTACTGGGGGATCAGAACATGTATCAGCGGCTGGCTGCATCCAAAGGCGGCAAATCATCCAAGAAGGCACAAATCGGCTGGCTTATCGGGATGACACTTATTTCCCCGGCAATATCACTGATTGCGTTTGCTTCCCGGTCCATTTTCCGGATATTGATCCCGGGATGGCATTAATGGCAACGACAACCGTGATGCCTACGGTTGTTGGAGGGGTGCTGTTGGCTGCCGCGACCGCGTTCATTGTGACAACCGGTAACTCGTATCTGTTATCAGCGGCAACCAACGTGACCTACGACGTTGTCAAAAAACATATCAATAAAGATGCATCAGACAAACAGCTGCTCAACATAACGAAAATTTTCACCATTGTACTTGGTATCATTGCATTTGTGCTTGTCACGTATTTTCCAACGGTTCTGGAAGTGCAAATGTATGCTTACACTGTCTACGGTGCAGGTTTGACACCAGCGTTGCTCGCGGTCTTTTTCTGGAAACGTGTCAACATGGCAGGAGGTATCTCTTCTATGATTGCAGGTGTCGGTACAACCTTGCTATGGGAAATCCCACTTGCCAAACCATTTGATCTGAACAGTGTCATCATTGCACTGCCGGTCGCCGTCATCGTACTAATTGCAGTCACACTAGCAACATCCAACAAGAAGACAGCATAGATCTTTTCACTAATCAAACACCTAACGAAAAGGTGTCATTCATAATAAAATGGGTGGCACCTTTTGTCATTCTGGTAAAGTTTTGCTGATGGGCGGTACCGTCTATATTTGTGCAAAATAGGATATCCTACACTTTGTGTGCTTTTCAGGTAATGTTGCTGCATAAGGGCCATTCCCGTATAAGCTAATCTTTTTTACATTAACCAAAGAATATTTGTACCGTTTGCTCTTTTTTGGCCGTCTCCAGGCAGTTTTTAAAAAACTTTTGAATTTCATTTCGTTGCCATGTTTCAAAGCGCTTTCCGCCCGGGTACTTGATACGATCCTTGTTATAGTTTTCAAGTGCCTTTTCTATTTGCTGCTGTGAAAACCTTACAATATCTCCTGTCCCGCTTACCCCCGCGTAGTAGTCACTGGACTCTAGCAAACTATACACCAACGAGGAATTAACGTCGTTCATCGTAAAACGCAAATGAGCAATAGCTTCTCCTGCTTTGTTGTGACCAATAATATCATGACTCATCTTGAACAGCTCCTTTTGTAATAAAATTTAAAAGTTCATTTAGTGGGGACATTTCTACAACTTACAAGCCTTGAGACGTTCCTTTACGGATACCGACCGCACAGGAAAGCCTGTTAATGCATCGTGATAAATCTGAGACAAAGCTTCTTCGTGATTTCGAAATGGAATGATATAAGCGTTGTGACAATGCAGGAAAAACGTAATTATTGAAGACCATTTACGGGTAATAAAAAGAGGTCATTTACGATTATCCTGGACTAGAAGATGGGCAAAGAGGCAATAAGAAGTATGACTATATACACCATATACAGACCTTACATCTTTGTCAAAATGGTATTTATGTTTATAAAGGGGCTAAAATATCGTTATTATGAAGCGTTACAGCTCATAATAGTATTTTCACTGCACAAAAGCGTATTTTTAGCTTGAAACACATTCCGTATTTTAAATTTAGTTCATGGGTCAACACCAAAATCTATGGTTGAAATGAATGAGTGAATATAGTAGCAAAACTAGCTAGCGGAGGAAAAACATGGAGACTCCTGTGGGAATGCGCAGTGTGAAGACCCCGCAGAAAAAGCGATCTTCTTTTTCGAGGAGGCTGAGGACAAGCCCACGGAAAGCGTAGTGTTTTTCCGAAGCGACTGCTTAGGTCAAAATGACATCAAATTTGTCAACCATAGATTTTGGCGAACAGCCTGATTCATTAAATAAAAATAATCCACCTCGCAGTTTGGTAGATTATCTTACGCTCATTTTTATGCAGTTGGTGCATCGGCTGTCCGGATTCACAAGGGGATTTTCATGCTCACTTTGCCCCTATTCATTCGGGCCTATAACCCGTTTTTATCAGAACTAGTCTTGCCCTGAGCCCGTTTGGATAACGTATTGCGCCAGCTTGGAGCAAGCAGTTCACATGCAGCAAGTTCAGTAGTGAGTTCCAGATTCTGCTTTTGGTTATACATCACATCGTTGGATTTCGCGACCGTCCATTCGGGAAATGGTCGCTCTTGTAGCTGAAGGTTGTCGCCTGCCTGAATATACCCCTCTTTCAGCACACGAAAATACCAGCCGGTCATTCCTTCTCGCTGGATTTGTATGGCCAGGTCCTTAATCTTCCAGCGTCGCGCCGGTCTCCAGCAAGGCCGCCTTGGCTGGGAAACTTGAACGGTTGCTTCGCCGATTTGAAACGTGTCCCCAATACACAGATCAGTTTCGGTCATATGCTGAACGGCCAGGTTTTCGCCAAACGCTCCAATGGTAAAGTCAGCACGATCAAGCTTTTCTTGCCAGCGCGTATAATGAGCAATCGGATAGACAAAGATAGCTTTTTCCACGCCACCATGATTTTTGCGGTCACCTTGTCCATCGCCTTCCAGGTTCGTTTGGCCTGCCCAGATTTTTCCTTGAATGGTTTGCTTCACAATGCCTGTTGTCCATTCGCGATCCATAGGGTTCTTGGCATCTTTGTCCCCATATGTTTTCGGTTTGCCAATCATAACTTGCTTAATAACGGCCTCACTCATACCTATCTTCCCCCTGTCGCTAAAAAAGTCCCCTTGTTTGTAAGAGGTTCTATATAAATATTTCGCTCAAGTCCAATTCCAACCCAGTTAAAACATGTACGGAGGTGTAATCATCTTTTGTAAAGACCCCTTGGAATTGATACTGTCCACCGGTTATAATGTGTATTTCCACCGACTCATTCACCGGATCAACAAGCCAATATTCCTTTACTCCCATTTTTCGTCCAGCTTATATTTCGTCCAGCGATCCTGCTTAACAGATGAAGGGGATAACCTCAGCAATCATGTCCGGTGCTCCAATGCAGCCGCTGTCATCCAGTTTTGCTTCGTCACACACTACCGACAAATCAGGCTGGACTACATTATCAATATCTTCAACCCATTTGTTTTCTTCCGCTAAGCGCGAAAGGAGCAAAAATACTTCACATTCTTTTTTACGCAAAAAATTAGAGAAGGCGGTCGATAATTCCCTAAGAATCTGCTGGTGTCTGCGTGAGGGAGCAGGCGACATATTCACGGCTTCTCCGTCTATAATCTCCAGTCTCTCTCCTTCATCCCATGTCAGGTAATCAGCATATGAATAGCTTCTTTTTCATACATATACTTCTGATGTTATGGGAAAACCGGAACGTTCATGGTTGTTTCTGGAGGTTTTGTTTCAACGATGATTTCCCCGTTTCTGATCGAATAAAGAACTGGTGACTGACAGCGAACAGCTTCATACTCAGAGTCTGTATTAATGACGATCAAGTTCGCCTTGTTCCCTTCTTTTACACCATAGTTACTCTCCATTCCCAAGGTTTTTGCTCCATTCGTTGTGATGAGTTCAAGGGCAGTCGTAATATCGTTGTAACTCGTCATATGACAAGCATGCAAACCGATTTCAACAACATGCATTAAATTGCCGTCGCCCAGTGGGTACCAGGTCCATGATTGAATCGAGGCCGAAGCAAACATTCATGCCTTCATCCAACAGTTCCTTCACACGCGTTAGACCGCGCCGTTTCGGATAGTGATCGAATCTTCCCTGCAAATGCAAGTTTGCTTTCGGCAAGGCGACGAAATGAATACCGGCTTTCTTCAACGTCTGGAAAAGCTTGTATGTATAAGCATCATTATAGGAAGCCATCGCGGTTGTATGACTTGCCGTTACCCGGTCACCTATTCCGGATTTAAGGGATTCGGCTGCAAGTACTTCCAGATACCGCGATTGTTCGTCATCAATTTCATCGCAATGGATGTCAACCAGCTTTTCATATTTGTTTGCCAGTTCAATTGCTTTTATGACTGACCGGACCCCATCTTCACGGGTTAATTCATAATGAGGAATCCCGCCGACTGCATCAGCGCCCATTTTCAGCGCTTTTTCCAACAGTTCCTCCCCTTTTGGATGTGTATACAGGCCTTGTTGTGGCAAGGCAACGAGCTGCAAATCCATCCAGGGTTTCATTTCTTCTTTGACTTCAAGTAAAGCTTCCAATCCTTTCAGTGTCGGATCACCTACATCGACATGTGTTCTTACATGCTGGATCCCATGTTTCATCTGCAGTTTCATTGCGATCAAGGCACGCTTTTTAATATCCTCTTTTGTTTCATGGACGACTTGTTTCCGTTCTGACCAAATCTCAATTCCCTCAAATACACTTCCCGATTGGTTCCACCTGGGTGTCCCTGCTGTAAGTGCATAGTCCAGATGAATATGCGGCTCGACATAAGGCGGTAGAACAATTTTTCCGGCCAAATCAATGACATTCGCATCAGCCGGTTCTCCCGTATTTGCTGCCGGATTGATGGTTTTGATCTGATCACCTTGAATGTCAATATCCCATCTGCCTTCTTGGCCATAGAGCTTAGCATTTTTTAAAAGCATTGGTGAACATCTCCTTGATTCTTGTTTTATTTAGTGGAATATCCATTTTAATGGTAAACAGTATAAGATTAGCCTATCTCCCTATAGTATATTCTAACGTCAGTTGGGTTGCAATCTAGGCCCGGGTTATGAATGAAGATTGTCCAGGAATTATGGCATCGAGGGCCTACTTATGATAAAGCGCATAATGATGGATTCTTAAATTAACTTTAATCCTTATTAAAATAGCTTGGAGTCACCTGCTGCTTAATACTTTAGTGAAAAGCAGGTCAGCTTTATGCAGTTTATGCATTACCTGCAGCATTGGTACAGAAGGGGGTTAACCATTACCTGATGTGGTATAATGGCCTTAACTAATCCATTCAAGAGGAGGGAATAAATTTGAGCACAGATTTAGATGAAGGGAATTCTATGTCCCATGAAATGGTCAGGGAGAAAGTGGACAAATGGCTAAATTAAGATGGGCGCTTTCAGCAGTAAAAGATCTGGAAGCTATATGTGAATTCATTGCGGAAGACTCAGAACTATATGCTAGGATTTTTGCAAAAAGGTTATAAGTACCATTGAAACGACAGCTCTTTTCATAATTAAAAAAGCCGCCCACTTCCATGGACAGCTTTCTCTACTACTCTACCTATTAAAATAATCCATAACTCCTTCAACAATTCCATCCGCAACATTGGCCTGATGTTCTTCCGTCTGAATGATGGACAGATCATAGGCATTCGTCACGAATCCAAGCTCCACCAATACCGATAAATCACGATTCTCCCGCAATACATGATATTCATTTTGCCTAATACCGCGGCTGTTCAGATCCGTATGTTCCTTAAGGGCGGATTGAATGTTCTGGGCTAGCTTCTCTTCGGCTCCGTTTGCATAGTAATAGGTGCCAAAACCATTTACTCCGTCAAGCGGAAATGCATTATAGTGCAGACTGATGAAAGCATCTGCTTCGTTTGCATTGCTGATGCGAACGCGTTCCTCCAGTGGTACAAAACGTATCGTCCGGCCTTGTCAGTGTAACGTCGGCTCCAGCTTTGCTTAGAGCCTTAGCGGCACTGACAGCAGCATTCATCGTGAGATTTTTCTCACGCACACTGGTATCGGCAATGGCACCCGGATCTTTGCCGCCGTGACCAGGGTCAAGCACAATTGTATAGCCTTCCAGTTTGCCGGATGATTCGCGTGCAGCCTTGGTGACTTTTACGGAATCTTCCTTACTGCTGGCCACCTCAGCGGATGTTTTCGTGTTTTCATCCGGAATCAGATAGTGTGATGCAACCCATGCTTCTTGCCCGCCATAATAGGTTTGTGCCCATCCAAAGCTTTCCTGAAAGACAACAACCTGATCACCAGCTTCAAGCCGGCCAATAATGGGGGCACTTTGAGCCGGGCCTGACCGAACATTTAGCGTATCCACCCCGATTTCCCGAGTTTGTCCTTCTCCGGCGTGGACAGACGGGCTGAATATTGCCATCACAAGCACCACGCCGACTGTTGCAAACAGTAAACGTATCTTCCCCACATGAACCTCTCCTTTTCTGTTTTCTTGTACTAATGCATGTTCTCCATAACAGGTTCAGTTTAAACAAGGCAGCTGAAAAATCATTCGAAAGTTTCAGAAAGGATGGCCGCATGACAGAATCTGGTATTGGCCAAGGCATCGGCTGCATATACTGAAGCAGAAGCGATTTTTGTCTTTCGTCTCATGTTTGGGCTGATAATGGAACGTAGGCCCGTCATTGTTAAAGATAGGATTATTCCGGTATATCCGGGAATAGGGGGGGGATGGTGATGCGTGATTTGTTGCGTAACCTGTTTCCGAGATGGGTCATTGCTTTCTCAACGCAGGACATCGGTGACTTCTATAAAGTAAAGATTAGACTAAACCAGCACCAGGTTGATTACAAGACAGATTCCGTAACATTCAAGGGGGGGTTCAGTGGGCGGAGTAGATATGCAACGACCTACCATATTAAAGTGAAGGAGGAGGATTTGCGGCTCACGAGTGATATTATTCATCGCTGAACATATGGAAGGCACCGGACACCTCAGCATAGTGAAGGTGTCCGATAGCTATTTGTCTTTGGCGATCTTTTTCCGGTCTGGGGCAAGCGGCGGCTGTTCAAACCATCTATTTTTTGTCATAATATTGAACCATTCTTTTGTCACCATGAGGTTTTTTAGAATGATTTTTCGTATTCCGCGACAATATCTGTGCGCATGGCAGTTGCCAATCCCGCACCATGATAACCTTGTGACGCTTGAAGCAAGAACCCGATATGGTATAACATTAATTTATCCGAAAAAGGCGGATCCTGTGACGTTGTGACCTCTGTTTCCCACGACATTGGTACAGGCAAGTTATCGTTATGCAGGATTTTGCCGAGCGATTGAATTTGCTGATCGGCAGAGTCTTGTGCTGACTTTAGGAACTTTCTTACTTCCTTCGATTGTGCTGCTTGGCTAAAGCCAATGGACAGGGTCTTGGCCATGACTTTTTTCTTAATGTTCATGGACAGGTTTGCGATTTCTGTTGCGGCTAATGGGCGTTTGCTTCCAAAGAATCTATTGAGAAATTGTTGTCCGGATACAAACTCAGGGTTACTTCTTGGGTAAAAGTACGGGTCACGCTGAAAATGGCCCTTCTCCAGTAATAAATCAATCGTCTGATGGAAAAGCTTCATCCCGTCATCACCACTGGAATCATAAAACCTGCGAAGGTCCTCTCTGACAGAGGAGCTTAGCGAAGCCGTATGTCCTAGTAGGCCGTGCATCGTCATAATGTGCAAATAGTGCAGACAAAATATGTCCGAAAACAGTCTTTTTGCCCCTGTCTTGAGATCGGATTCGTTAAACCCGATTGGAACTGGAAATCCTTCGTTTTTAATGAACGTTTTAATCTGTTTCTTTTGTTCTGCAAATACTTGGATCGCATCTTCAAACAATGCCTTAATCTTTTCATCTTCTATGATGGAAACCATATACCGGTTGACCATATCAACCGCTGTCCCATTAACATATTCACCCCATAACGTACCTATCTCAGAGGAAGTCAGCTTCAAATCATCTTTGTCCATGCCATCACCTCATGTAAAGGTTTCCCAAATGAGGTATGAATATGAATATGTTAAATCACCGATGATTAGGCGGGAATAGCTGATAAAATGACCGGAATCGCTGATAAAAGTTTGAAATTCGCTGATAAACTGGCGGAAACTGCTGATAAACCAGCATGACAGAAAGGAGGGATTCATCATGGGACGAAGAAAATTTATTACTTCACTGGCTGGGCTTATTTTGCTCATTGTTGTGACAACTTTTGTTCTTAAATTTAATGACGTGGAATCGGCAAATAAAGAAGTAATTCGTTACGATCACACCCTTTCCGGTGAAAGCGAGCATTGGACTGCGGAGCTGCAAGTGAAAGGGGAACGTGTTTTTACGAAGAAGATGATGTGATGAAAGGGGAAACAGAAGGTGGATCTGATTTCATTCTGACATATAAAGGTTCGCTTGATGAATTGGCTTCCGTAAGGGAACTGAGTTACGAATACGGCAGCACCCGCCTTGAGCTCAAGGTCGAGCAGCCATTTAGGAAAAAGGCATTCACCGACAGCACGAATAAATTGCCGGAGAAGGATGCCACCATGGAAGTGAAGGTACAATGGGGCGACAAAACGGAGACGTTTACATTGACGGCAGACAACCAATAATCCAACTGGGAAAACGGGTTTGGCGGGTTCTCCTTTGAGGTGCAGACAGGAAAAAGTAACGTAACGCAAAACACATAAAGATTCGTATAAAAAAGCAGAGCTTTTCGCAATTGATTTCACCTCTGCTTTTTTAGTGAACAAAGGACCTCTTGGAATGTTCAACAAGTGATTGTATAGAAGTATAATTAAATGAATTTTACGTTCGTTATTTAACTAATAGGCAGGATCGATGAATAATTTATGGTAAAATAAAGAGTAGAGAGTTGTTTAGCTTTTGTTCAACAAACGGGCCATTTTGTTGAATAATCCTTCTTAACATATTGAATTCCATTCTAAAAATAGATAACTTGAATGACAAATTCATGTTACTAAATGTTACTAAATTACCGGAATGAACGAAAAATGATTGACTAATTAAAAGCAGTATGATACTTTAAATAGAAAGGTCGTTATATCTATTGTGGGAGGCTTGTATGAATACATCGGAAAAAAAGAGAAGATGTCTTAAATGCAGCAGAAAGATTATTTTATAAACACGGATTTCGAGGTGTTGGTCTAAAACAAATTATTAGTGAAGCAAATGTTGCAAACATGACGCTCTATAATCATTTTCATCTAAAGACCATCTAGTTGAAGAAGTCTTAAAACAAAGAGAAGAAAGATATTGGTCATATCTGAATCATTTTGTACAAGGAGAAAACGATACACCTTTTCTTATGGCAGTCGAAGCACATGGAAAATGGCTAGAGGAAGAGTCCTATATGGGAGACATGTTTTGCGGGCTATTGAAGATTATGGAGGGACTGATAATGATATTGAAGATATTGCTCGCTCGCACAAGTCAAGGCTGTTACAGTATTTTCAGGTTTTGGCTAAACGGATTGATGAGGAAAACCACCATGACCTAGCGTACTATTTCACTCTGTTGCTTGAAGGAGCCACTTCAATGACAACATTAATTGGTCCTAATAAAGCTACAAAATACGCCAAAGATATGGCAGAAAAAATTGTTTATTCCATATAATAATTTTTTTAAACATAAAGTATAAAGGTCGTTATATCTAATTGGTTGTAGGAGTGGTTGCATGAAAATGTCAAAATTGGTATTTCCGGGGATTACGATGATTGCCGTTACTTATGGACTAGCAAGATTTAGCTATGGTTTGTTACTTCCAAATATCAGTCATGATCTAGCCATGTCCCCATCGACTTCCGGAACTATTTCTTCTCTTTTCTATCTATCCTATTGCTTTGCCATTATTCTCGCCACTGTTTTAACGATCAATAAGGGACCTCGTGTCATGATCCTTATCGCCGGGGCACTCGCGATTGTGGGATTAATCATCATGGGAGTATCACCCAATGTATGGCTCTTAGGGTTCGGCGTCCTACTGGCTGGCGCAAGTACGGGATTTGCTTCACCACCATATGGTACGGCGATTACACTTTGGATTGAAAATAGAAAACAAGGAATTGCCAATACTTGGATTAATTCTGGAACAAGCATTGGTCTTGTTCTATCAGGAATAGGTGCAATCTTTCTTGCATCAGAATGGCGAGTCATCTATCTGGTTTATGCTTTTATTGGTGTGATTGCATTTATGTGGAATGCAAAAGTGCTCCCACGTACCGATTCTGAACCGTACGTAACTTTTCAAAAGGGGAAATTCTCCGTCAAAGGTGTGAAAGGATCCGCACCATTGATCATTAGCTCCACCACGCTCGGAATTTCCACAGCGGCATTTTGGACCTTTGCTATTGGCTTTATTGAATCAACGGGAGCTTATAGTGGTTGGCAGCTTTCCCTATTTTGGGTTATCCTCGGCGTATTTGGCTTATTGGGAGGTTTCTCCGGATCACTTATTGAACGGTTCGGACTTCCATTTGCCTACAAGTGGGGATGTCTCATCATTAGCGTAGCTAGTTTCTTGCTTGCTTGGCATCCTGAGCAATGGTCTGTGTCTTATTTTTCGGCTGCTTTATTCGGGATATCCTATATTTTTATAACGGGTTTATTGATGGTTTGGGGGATCAAGGTATTTATTACTAATGCTTCGTTGGGGATTGGAACACCCTTTTTACTTTTGGCTGTCGGGCAAGTATTCGGTTCCTTATTTGCCGGTATCATTATTGATATTGCGGGGTTTGTCCCAACATTTGTCGTCTATGGTTCCATGGGCATGATCTCCATAATGCTTGGCCCGAGAGAGACAAAAAATACATCCGCCGATAAAATAAATCACGAATATCTTCCGTCCCAATAATTGCTAGATAAATCGAATACATCGGGGTTAACTGTATTACTTTACCGCAATACGATCGGGCGCTTTTCTTTAACAAGAAAAGCACCAGCGTCGCAGATAATGGCTGTTATCTGGAAGGATTGAATCTGGGGTAATGCTAAAAAATACTGAATGAAATACTATTTCGAATAATGGGGCAGGTAGTAGCTATGTTCAATAACTTTAAATATAATTAAAAGCAGAAAGAAAAATTATCTTTTCTTTCTGCTTTTACCGTTAAAAGAGTATGATTCTCCGTCGTCCGGAACCAAGACGTTTGAGGAGATTCCTTTTTCATTGATGAAGTTTTTAATTCTTCTCTTGATAATGTCCAATGATTGACTGCTTCCATATGACTGGCAATAATCTTTGCGTCAGTTGCAACCTTATGCACTTCATAAACATCATCTTTGCCCATAACGAGAGAACCACCCTTCAAGAATTGATTATCTCCAGCATTTACGACAATAACTTCTGGTTTGTGTGTTTCGATTTCCTGCTTAACATAGTCATTCCAAACTGTATCGCCTGCAACGTATAGGGTTTTTTCGTCTGAATGGTTAAAGACAATGCCACATACCACACCAGCAACTTTCAGAATTTCACCTCTGCCGTGTTCACCTTGTGTTTTCGATAAATGAACACCTTCAAAAACGGTGTCCTCCTGCAGAACTTCCACGTTTTGAAAACCGCTGTTCCTAATTTCTGCAGCATCTTCTGCGTTTTGGGCGAACAATTTTATATCCTTTGGAAGTGTTTCTTTTGCAGCATCATCCCAATGGTCTAAATGAAGATGCGTCACAACAACAGCATCCACATTATGAACAATATTATCAATGGACGTTGGTAAATCAACTAACGGATTATTCCGCTCTTGTCTTGGCGAGTCTGGAAAAGGAGGATAAGCACCTTTTTCCCCTAAAAATGGATCTATTAAAAATTTCTTCCCCGCATATTCAACCACCAGTGTCGCATTGCGGATCTGTTGGATATTCATAGTTTTAATCTCCTTTCTTTCAATTACATTTAGTATATATTATCATCAATGGAGACATACATGGATAAAATCAAGTGTCAGTGCCGTATAACTTGATATCTGAAAGGATTTGAATAAGATTGGATAATACAGACATGCGTATCCTGGATGAACTAGCCACTAACAGTCGTATCACCATGAAAGAATTGGGAGAGAAAGTCCATTTAACCGGTCAAGCTGCTTCAGAAAGAGTCGCTAAACTAGAAGACCATGATGTGATAGAGGGGTATACAATAAAGGTTAATCAAGACAAATTAGGGTATTCTGTACATGCTTTTATGACGATTATGATACAGCACACTAATCACCATCCTTATCATTCATTTATAAAGGCACAAGGACAGTACATTGTAAATAACTATAAAATTAGCGGAGAGGGCTGTTATTTGCTTGAATGCAAATTCCCATCAAACGAAATATTAGATAATTTTTGGAAAAATTAAATGCGTATGCCAATTATAAATTATCGATTGTTATTAATAGATAGCACATTTTACGGTCAGTCCCTCAAAATGGCTTTCTTCTTTTAATTTATATTTAAAAATATTTGGTGCCGAAATTGCCACAAAGTTTACTATTGTAAGTAGGATTTAAAAGTTAGGGGATGCCCTTTTGGGGAGTGAACCATAGTATCTTTTTACGAAATATGTGGAATAGTTTTCCGTTAACGGGCACTTTCGGAGTGAATAACTCGCAAGCGTCAGATCTGGAATGAGGAGGGTATATTATAATGACAAAACAAATGAAGCGTTTTTGAAAACAAGGTGGCGCTAATAACAGGAGGGCGTTCGGGGATTGGCCGGGCCATCGCCCACCGGTTGTATAACGAAGGAGCAACTGTGATCACTGCGCAGCGCGGCAATGATGAGGAATTTGACTGGGTCAAGGCAGATTTCTCCGATCCGCATTCACCGGAGCGAATCGTTAAGGAAGTCATAGATCGGACAGGCCAGCTCGATGTAATGATCAACAACGCGGGCATGATGCAGGAAGCCGCGGTTGAAGAAATGAGCGTTGAAGATTGGCAGCGCAATCTTACAGTGAATCTGACAGCCCCCTTCCTGCTGATTCGCGCAGCGTTGCCTTACCTGCGCCAGACGAAAGGCAGCATCGTTAATACCGGGTCGACGGAGGGGCTTGCTGCCAACCCCAGACATGCGGCGTACTGTGCATCGAAGGCCGGGCTACATGGGTTAACCCGTTCGGTGGCAGTAGATCATGGCCATGAAGGCATTCGCTGCAATGCGGTAGCACCCGGCTGGATTGACACGGAGTTAAACATTGATATGATTGAAAACAACTCTGATGTAGAAGCTTTCCGACGCGACATCGCACGGATCCACCCTGTGGGTCGTACAGGTTCACCCGAAGAAGTGGCAGCGCTCGTAGCATTTCTTGCAGCTGATGAGGCTGGGTTTATAACAGGACAGGTATATACTGTGGATGGCGGCAGAATGACCAAGCTGAGTCTTCCTTGAGCAGGGGGCTTCATATCGTTAGTCAGTCTGCCCCATTGCTCTTAAAGTAAAAATAAAATACAGTTGGGCGCACTTCTTGAATAAGGATCTGCGCCATGTATTACAGAATCGGATACGCTAATCGAATAGTGATCCTTTTGAATAGAGCCAGATTGTGGAATAAGACATAAATTTCTTAGGGGGGATCACTAGCGTTGCATAAAAAAGTAAAAGCTAAGTCAAACAATTGATTTTAAGATATTTTTATTGATTGAATTTTCAAACATATTCAACCTTGCTATGAACAAAAAAGGACAACAGGGCTATAAAGGTAGTCCTACATCCATTTTTTACAGTTATTTAGTTGACAGGATTATAAGTTAAATCGTTCAAATGAGCAATATCACCCGATTCGTATTGTGCTAAGGTTTGTTCAAAGATACGTTGGTGCTGCAGTTTTCGACGACCACTGGATGATCGATCTGGCTCTTTGACTAATTCAGAAGCAAATGTTTCAAGTTGTTTGTGCCAGCAATCACAAATCCAGTCCCGCATTTCCAGTAAAGTACCTTCATATCCCAAGGTATGCTTCATCAATAAGGTTAAGCAGAACACAATCATAGCGATATAAATCTGGTTGAATACGGCGTTTTGGCTCTTACCATAAAGCTTTTTCAAAACCAAATGTTGCTTGCACCATTTGAAAAATAATTCAATTTGCCAACGTGTTTGATAGAGATCACTTATTTCCTGGGCGCTAATTTTAGCGTCATTGCACACAATAGAAATGTTGTTCCCTTCACTATCCAATGTTTCTATCAAGCGCAAAGGATGTTTCATTTTACCGATTTTCACCACGGCGTCCCGGATGATAGGTGAGGAAGATTCAACAGGTAACTCCTCTATCACGTGAACAACCGTATTGGTTTTATTTCTGGTGACAAATCGAATCCCTTCTGCACAGTAGAAATCAAACTTTTCAAAGTTGAAATAGCCTCTATCGAATACGTGAAGCGCATTTTTATCTGGTACGATCAATGCATCCAACTGTGTTTCATCTGCTGGTCTGGCGGGCGTGATAATCATATCGTTTGGGTAGGTTTCACCATCGCAAAAGACAACCGATGTATGCATCTTCACTTCGGATTTTGTATCCCGAAAATCTGCCCATTCATATTGGCTAAGGCACATGGAAAGCGTTGATGAATCAATTAAATGAATCTTACCAAGCGCCTTATCAGCTTTTGGGTCCAAGTGTTTGGTGCAACTTTTGAATCAAATGATGCAAGATTACCTGGAATATATCAGATGGTATATCACCAAACTTTCTTGAAAGCTGGGATTTACTGATACTTTTAATACCAACTTGTCTTTGCACCGTTTTTTTACGGCTAACATTTTCACTTACACGCCGTAAATTAGGAAGCTCTTTTAGCTGGGCATAGATGAAAAGCCTAGTAAATGTCAGGACATTCAGCTTTTTAACATATTTATCAATCCCGGCGTGGTCAACCACTTTCTGGATGACTTTCGAATCTAATGGATGTATGTATTCCTTGAATACGGATTTTATGGTATTATTGTCCATGTGTTCTCCTTATAGTTAGGGATTTGGACAGGACTACCATACCCTAATTATAAGGTTTTTTTATGGCTTTTAATAGCGAAAATTAATATCATTCATAATATTG
>BBCA01000048.1 GCA_001311805.1 Lentibacillus juripiscarius JCM 12147
AAAGCGGCCGCAGATGTTACAACCGGTCATCATGAACAGGATGGTTTGGCTGAATTTATTGAAAATACCTCGTTCAGTCATTTGCCGTCTGAGGTGTGACTGAACTAAAAACGATAAACGTGAAGAAATCGTTTAGCAGATGATCATTCCCATATAGGTGGTCCTCTTTGTACAACCTCCAATCATTCTCCCTAAACCGAACCACATCAGTCTAATCGTCATGATTGAATGCTATATTGCTAATTATCATACCATTTGTATTAGATTCTTTGTTAAGCTAACGAGCGCAAGAATGGAATAATATACGACTTTTCTTGGCTTCTCAGGCCATTAAATACTATTGATTATGACATCCAAGTTGAAGGAAAAAGGAGAGAATGCTATTTGATAAGTCTTTGCAGCCGGCGTTGATTTTAGGAGTTAACTTTACAAGCAATACCTTTGGATGTTGTAGATGATTTTGATATGATATACGATGTTAATGTTTTTATCACTACCATTAAACGTGGAAAACGTTTGGAAAATACACAATAGACTCAGGAGTGAATAGACATGCTGCTACAACATTTTTCCAATGGTTATGTCGCAAAAACCCTTTTTCAAAGCAGTTTGCCAAAGGTGCAAGATGATGACCAGGCTGCAACGCAATTTAAAGAAGGCTTTAAATTGTCCAGAAAGGCAATGAAGTTTGCAGGCCTTCTTGAATTGATAGGTTCCATATTTCTATTTATATCAATAATATCCAAGTCCGGGAAAAAAATTTACGAGAATCGGTGCGCTGATGATCAATATTGTTCTTGGCGGCGCCATTTTCAAACACCTTGAAGCCGGACATGGCGTGGATGGCTCAAAAAAAGGCATTAAAATTGTTCGGTTTAAACACGCTTAATTTTATAGAAGCCATGCGTAAATAAATTATTCATAAGGATGCAGAAATCACCTACTTGAACGAAATAAGTGGGTGATTTTTATTGAGGTCTATTCATTATACTTTCATCAATCAATCGAGCGCACAAATTTAATATGATACGTAAGCAAACTGAGTCTGATGCCGATTTAAAAAGTTCAGGGGGAACAGATTTCTTAATAGTAAATTTTGAATGGTATGTACTTCCTTTCGTGGCTCAATCGGGGCCAAATAATGAAATAATGTCTTGTGAAAATAGTGTGTTTATATGCTATAATTGGTACCAGGTAATAATATTAACTCTTAATTTGAGGTGAATTACATGAAAGGGGCAAGGGTTACAGCTATTGGAACTTATGTACCAGAGAAAAAACTAACAAATTTTGAACTTGAACAAATGGTTGAAACAAATAATGAGTGGATTGTCCAAAGAACTGGAATTCAAGAACGCAGAATTAGCCGTCCCGATGAATTTACAAGCGATTTATGTGTATCTGCTGTAAAGGATTTAATGCACAGATATAATAAAAATATTGAAGATGTTGATATGATTATTGTGGCAACAAGCACACCAGATTTTCCATTTCCATCAGTCTCGAGTATCATTCAAGACCGATTAAATATATCACAATCAGGGGCTGTGGATTTAAGTGCGGCCTGTGCAGGGTTTGTTTACGCATTGCATACGGCCCACACTTATATTGCATCCGGACTCCACAAAAAGGTACTTGTTATTGGTGCGGATGCATTATCAAAAATCACGGACTATACTGATAGAAGTACCTGCATTTATTTGGTGATGGGGCTGGTGCAGTTTTAGTTGAACAAGATGAACAATCAAAAGATTTCATCGGATTCGATTTAGGAAGTGATGGAAAAGGGGCGCAACACGTATATCGTACTGGACTTTCAAAAAAATCAATGGAATCGAGTTAATTGATACTCAATACCTTGTTCAAAATGGCAGAGAGGTTTTTCGATGGGTTATAAGGAATATTCCTGATAGTATTAAACGAATTTTAGGAAACACGCAAACAAGTTTAGAAAAATGTTGATTGGTTTATCCCCCACAGTGCTAACTTGCGAATGATAGAACCAATTTGTGAAAAGTTAGAATACCCGATGAAAAAAACACTATATAGCTTGGTCAAGTTTGGAAATACCTCGGCTGCAACTATTCCACTAGCTCTGGACCTTGGAATCCGTGGGGGAATAGTTAAATGGAGAGAGAGTTCTTATGCACGGTTTCGGATCCGGTTTGGTTTATGCAGGCCAACTTTTAGAGTTGAATTTTGACGAACAAATTAATAATCCTGCACCGTTGTAGAATAAGATTGTGAAACAATATAAATTAACAGGCGCATTTACGGAACATCATAAGTCTAATTCCTCACTTAAAAAACGGAGGGATTAGGCTTTTTATCTTCGAAGGCCCTTAATTTTATAAATTCCGATTTCTTAACGATACTCGCTGGCAAATACATTGGATAAATGGTAAATAGAGTTACAATCGTTTGGTAAAAAACATTCCAAAAGTGGAACATTCATATGACCATTCTTAAGATTACGGTAACGATTCACACACTTTCCCGTCCCCGTCAGACCCATCCAAACGATGCGGATCTTGCTCAGCTCCACCTGTTTTTTATAAAACTTCTGTGCTGCAGCTTGCGTATCAAAGTCGCTGCAGTCCCTATCAGGTCCGTTCGGATCATATCCTGAGGAAGAGCTTCCTGACGGTGAAGCTGATTCTGTTTCTGTATCGCCTAAGCCCTCCGATTGGGAGGCGTATCCGTCCGACGTCACATAACCCTCCATACTCCAAATTCCTAACTGATATCCTCCGCTTTTTAGAGTGCTTCCTGATGCGTGTACGATGGATCATATACATAGGCGTATCGCGCCAACCCCTTTCTTAGTAGCTGCTTATTAAAATTCTTGCCGTCATCCCAAATATAACCGAGCAACCTGTCGTAATGATCATGTTTCGGCCCATCAAATTCAATATAAACAGTTTCGACTTGTTCCAATTTCTCTTTAGCAAAGTTCGATGCTTCCGGACCAAACGGCTGTACCGGCTTTGACGGATGAACAGTCTCAGGTGTATCAACTAGAAGCAACCTAACATCCTCAATAGAGCCATTATAATTGATCTCTATCGTATCGCCGTCCACCACCCGATTAACTGTTGCCTTTTCGGCGTGGTCCGGGATTACCTGACTAGATTGCCTCGTTTCTTTCTTCCGGTTATTATTGTTGTCCATTTGAACTTTCGCTATCTTCGTTGCTTTTATCTGTCACTGCAGTGTCTTGATCCGCCGTTTGGACCGTCTGTATTTCTTCTTTTTGTTCTTCTGATTCACTATTTTCTGCTGAACAGCCAATCAATGAAAAGACAAAAATCACGGTCAAAGGGATAATGGTGATTCTTTCCCGCCGATGCACCAAAATAATTGCTGACAACACCGCAATAAAGCTAAACAATAGTATGATTTCCAATATGTTACGAGCCCCCCCTTTCTATGTACTCCTCAAGGTTTTAATAGAATTATAAATTCTATAGATTAAGTTTACACCAAAAACTAACTCGCTTTATCTTTCCGGGATATAGCTTACCTAAGAAAACTTTCTTATAAAAATCATCGCACAGATTATACTCCATCTTGCACACAAGATTATTATTGAAATTACATTTATTGGCATTCCATTACATCCATTCAGCCATTTTTCGTTCGGATGGTTCGCTGTAGATTCGCGGTTTAGGATGTTTTTGTCAATGTACTGCTGTGGGCTCGATTTGATTTACGTGCAGGTTTCCTTTCTGCCCCAGACCTTTATCATACGATAAATGTGCTTGATGGAATGAAGCCAATTTACATAAAATTCCTGTACCTCTAATTTTTTATTACTAGGTACATTTCTTTTTGACACATGAAAATACTCCCCTCAAGCATATTGATTTTTATAGGTCTGCTTAAAGGGAGCCAATCTAATTTAGAACTCAACTCTGTAAACTTTTAAAACTAAATCTTTTTTTGTCTACTATTTGTTCAATTCATAACAGGGTTTTCATCGGGATATTTTAGGTATTTCATAAAGTTATTGTTTTTATATCCGAAATAATCATGTAGTTGCTTATACATATTGTACAGGTTTTCATATTTTTGTACATTTTCTTTAATAGGGTGATAGGTTTTTTGAAAAGGTTGTTTCATGCTATGAACAGCATCCTCAATATGGTTATAACCCCCTCCTTCGTCCCCTGCAGCGACTGCACCCAATATCGCAGCCCCAATTGCTGGGGCATAGTCAGTGGATGAGACATGAATATCAGTATTCAAGACATCAGCATAGATTTGCATCAGCAAAGCATTTTTTTGCGGAAGCCCACCGCAAGCAAATATTTCGTCAATATGAAGTCCCCAATTTTGGTAATTGTCAACAATGATTTTTGCCCCAAATGCCGTGGCCTCCAGGTAAGCGCGAAATATATCTTCAGGCTTTGTATGAAAGGTTAAACCAACAAGTAATCCAGTTAAATCAGCATCTGATAACACTGATCTGTTACCATTATGCCAATCAAGGGCAATTAAACCCGAGTCCCCTGGGGATTTTTTGCTTGCTCGTTTTTCTAAAAGGTCAAACACAGACATTTGCATTTGTTTGGCTTCGTCGAGAAATGTTTGAGGAACTTGTTGAGTATACCATCCAAAAAGATCCCCGACAGCGGATTGGCCTGCTTCATATGCATACAAGCCAGGGATAATGCCATCTTTAACGACTCCTGAAATTCCTGGAACCTGAATTTCCTTATCATTAAGCATCATATGGCAAGTTGATGTTCCCATTACCATTGTAAGTTGGTTGGATTTCGAAGCCCCAACCCCAAGAATGGCTGAGTGAGCATCAATCATGCAACGCCAACAGGTAGTCCAGGCGGTAATCCCAATTCATCAGCTATTTTTAATGATAAACCGCCAGCGCATTCGCCAATTTTTCCAATACGTCCTCTAAGCTTTGAATAAAGCATTTCTCCAAGTTTAGGATGAATACTGGTTAAAAAGCCCTCCGGAAAACCATCTGCTTCATTCCAAAAAGCTTTAAACCCAAGAGAGCAATTGCTTCTGACAACGTCATTCGTTAGCCAGCTCACAATCCAATCCCCGGCCTCCAAGAATAAATCAGCTTCATCGTATAAACGTTCATCCTCATATATCGTTTCTAGGCATTTTGGTATAAGCCATTCAGGAGATACGTTAAAGCCGTATCTTCGCAACCAATCGTGTTTATCCTGAATCGCACGGTCTAATAATTCTTTTGCTTCTTCTGTTGGACCGTGATGTTTCCAGAGTTTAACCCAGGCATGAGGTCGATTTACATACTCAGAATGAAAAGAAAGCGGTTCTAATTCAGCATTTGTCGTTACCATAGTTGATGATGTGAAATCAACGCCAATTCCAGACAATTTACTTTTGGATATACCGGCCCTCTCCATTGCTTGAGGAATTCCTTTATATAGAACGTCCAGATAATCGCCAGGGTGCTGTAAAGCATAATCAGATTGTAATGTTATTTTATCCTTTATAGGTAATACCTCAGTAATGACACCGTGGGAATATGGAATGACGCTGGACCCCTGAATGGCACCATTATTGTTATTTATGATTAATACTCTTCCTGACTCTGTTCCATAATCTATGCCAATTGAGTAGGACATATTAAGGCCTCCAATGTAAGCGGTTTTATTCTATAATAATAAAAACAAATAAACAATCAAGAGCAATAACAAGCACAAACAAATATATTTTTGTTCATTACTATTGACATTCAAGGAATATAGGTATAAAAATGAACATAAAGAAATATAAATAATCAATAATAAACATGGAGGGTTTTTAAAGTGAGAGCAGAAGATACAGTTAAATCCAAGGCTTATCAATTAACGACACCATGGCAATTCAAAGAAACTATTTTAGAACATGACGTAAAGAAAGGGGACGTGGTAGTCAAACCCTCAATGGTGAGTATTTGTCATGCTGATTTACGTTATTATACCGGTCAACGGCGTAAAGAAGCTTTGGAGCGTAAATTACCTATGTCTCTATTCCACGAGGGGATTGGTGAAGTAGTCACTTCAAAAATGATAGTATTCATTCTGGCCAACGCATTGTTATTGTACCTAATATACCTGAAAGATTAATAAATTCTGGCAGTGAAATTTCAACAGAACGAAAGGTTGCGGATAACTATTCTAAAAATAGCGCCTTTTTAGGCAGCGGTTATGATGGGATTGGTCAAGAACATTTAGTATTGCCTGGCGAGAATGTTGTTCCAATACCTGCTAGTATTTCTGATGACATTGCAGTATTGGCAGAGCTGAATTCCGTATCTTACCAAGCGCTTAAACATGTGAGCGAAGAATTGAGCGATGGGCAAGTGGCTGTGTTCGGCGACGGTCCTGTTGGCTACTTGACAGCAGCGATGTTGTCACATGTGTATCAAATTGATCGGTCCAATCTCATCGTCTTTGGTGCCGTAGAAGAAAAACTAGCCCACTTTGATTTTGCAACAACGTACAATGTAAAAACATTTGATTTCAGAAATTTTCGGGGTGTAACAACTGTGATTGAATGCACAGGTGGCAAATTTAGCGAAACAGCTATTGATCAAGCTATTGATTTGATTGAGCCACAAGGAAGACTCGTTTTAATGGGCGTTTCAGAGGAGCGTGTACCTATTAATACCCGCGATGTACTAGAAAAAGGTTTAAAAATTTATGGCAGTTCGCGAAGCACATCTGATGACTTTAGACAGTTAATGTTGCTGTTTCGTGATACTAATTATCAAAAAACATTATCAAAATTATTACCTGATCAGCATGACACGATTGAAAATGTGGATGATTTAAAATATGCAATGGATCGGACAGCCGAACACAAGGCTGGCAAAAAGCAATTTTAGATTTTAAATGGTAGATAGGAGCGTGTAAATATGGGATTGAATTGGACAGAGCGCTTGGGCATTCCATCAAAAATTGCGTGGGGATACCTAGGTGTACTCATCTTTATGATGGGTGATGGACTTGAAATTGGCTGGTTAAGCGCCTGGCTGCACGAACAGGGGATGTCGGTTCAACAAACAAGCCTATTATATACTGCGTATGGCGTAACGGTCGCTATTGCCTCATGGTTTTCTGGTGTTTTAGTTGAAATACTCGGAACAAAAAGGCAATGCTGGCTGGACTTTTAGTCTATCTAATTGGTACTTCAGCATTTATTAGTTTCGGGATTTCCAGTTTAGATTTAGTCTGGATGATACCAACATATGCGATTCGGGGTTTTGGTTATCCATTGTTTGCATATTCGTTCTTAGTATGGATTGCCTACCGGGCGGAAAAACATCAGCTTGGAACGGCTGTTGGTTGGTTTTGGTTCGTATTTACAGGTGGTTTAAATGTACTTGGTGCTTATTATTCTGTAGTAGCTATCAAAGTTTTCGGTAATGTCGGTACATTATGGACATCTGTTTTTTGGGTGTTGCTTGGTGCATTATTCGCATTGGTAATCAACCGGGATAAATTAGAACGACATTCCAATCAATCATCAACAGATAAGTTGAAAGAACTTGGTAAAGGTATCACCATTATGAAAGAAGAGCCAAAAGTGCTTTTGGGAGGGATTGTACGGACAATCAATACAACAGCCCAATTTGCTTTTCCTGTTTTCCTTCCCATATACTTATCGGACTATGGGATTCCAACAAGTACTTGGCTATCAATTTGGGGCGCAATATTTACTAGTAACATTATTTTTAATCTGATTTTGGAGTAGTTGGAGATAAGTTCGGCTGGCGTAATACAGTCATGTGGTTTGGTGGCGTTGGCTGTGGTATTACAACGTTGGGTTTGTACTATTTTCCAGCATGGTTCGCCGGAAATGTATGGCTTGTAGGAACGATTGGTATCATTTGGGGAGCTTTACTTGCCGCTTATGTGCCATTATCAGCTCTTGTTCCATCACTAGTCAAGTCTCAAAAGGGTGCCGCGATGTCGGTGCTAAATCTGGGTGCAGGCCTTCCTACGTTTATTGGTCCTGCAATCGTCAGTTTGCTGATTGGGCCAATAGGTAATGGTGGAGTTATGTGGGTTCTGGCTATTCTCTACTTTGTAAGCGCTTTGTTGACAAAATTCATTACGCTTCCGGAGGACTTCAAAGAGGATGATCCAGAAATAGCTGAGGCTAATTAAATTGATAACCGTATCTCTATTGAATTTTTAGCAGAAAATAAATACGATAAGAGTAGTGATTGATGAGATGGGGTTTGATTAATGCTTGCATTAGATCGGCAAAAACAAATTGTTCAAATAGTTAAACAAAAGCGTGTCGCAACTGTATCAGAACTGGCTTCTCAATTTGAGGTTCATGAAGCAACAATAAGACGGGATTTATCAGCATTAGAACAGAATGGTTTAGTGAACCGTACACATGGTGGTGTCGTACTTACTGAAGATGTATCATCTGAACCATCTTTTCATGAACGGGAATCCACTCAATATGAAGAGAAACAGCGTATCGGTGTTATTGCTTCGGAAATGGTGGAAGATGGTGACAATATCATCCTTGATTCGGGTACAACAACATTGCATATAGCGGAATCAATTACAGGAAAGGATAACCTCACCGTTGTTACCAACGATATAAACATTGCAGCTAAGTTACGATCTGCAAAGTCTATAAAGGTTATTGTGACAGGTGGGCAGTTATTTCCGGACAGCTATATGTTAAATGGAATGATAACGGATGAGGTGCTGAGTACACTCCATGTACATAAAGCATTTATTGCCACCCCTGCCTTACATCATAAAAAAGGTCTGACACATTTCGATGAACAATTAGTACCTGCCAAGCGCGGTATGATACGTGCAGCCAAAGAAATTATTGTGGTAGCCGATCATACCAAAATCGGCGGGATTTCATTACACAAAGTGGCAGAACCTAAACAAATTAATCATTTGATTACTGGTCGAGAAATAACAGACTCAGACATGGGTAAGTGGCAGGACACAGATACTACTGTGCATCTTGCATAGGGTCTAAGCAAAGCAGCCATTAAAATTTAATGGCTGCTTTTAATAATGGTTGTTTGTTATGTTACTATTACCATTATTATCTATGGAGAATTAAATCTATCATTTATTTAATGCCTTATTTTTATCCAATAAGTTTTAAATTGATTCTTGTACATTTCCTCCCCCTTTCTCTTAATTTACAAAGGTTTCCTATATGAATTAATTTTATAACTTATGTTGTTAATTCCACCAGCCACCCGATATTATTCTAGCTTAGCTATATAAAGCCATGAAAAAGCACTTTACAACTAGAGATTTTGTTCAAAACATATTTTAATTGAAATAGAAGTAACAGAATCGACGGACCACATTCACGACTATATCCCTCTGGCTAAATATCAGGGATTAATTTCACACTAAACACCTTGATTTAGTACATCTATTCAGGATTAAAACACTATTAATCTATCACAACAAAAAACATCGCACAGATTACACTCCATGCGATGTTAAAACGTTACTATTATTTTTCAAACATTCCCAAGCAAATGGACAATGACGGCATAACTTTGAAGGATGGGCTGGAAATAGCATTCCAGCATTATCGGGATGACTTTTTAATAAAGCTAGTCTACCATTTATTTCATTTGCAGTATCTAATGCCCATTGCCTTGCTTGCTCCATTTCTTCTGGTGTGAACACATGATTGCTCTCTTTACGAAAACGAATAAAATATAAACAGCCTTCTACAGAATGCAGTCCTTTCAATTGACTGACTACCCAAGCATATAGGGCTAACTGGTGATTATCCAGTGTCTTATAAGGAACACGATTCGTTTTCCAATCAGTAATCCTGCCATTGGGCTGAATCAAATCAATGAATCCTTGTAGCTGCGGTGCATTGGCTTCGTCTGCCAACTTCAACTTAAAATACGTTTCGGTGTCTCCCATGGCTGATTGAACTGGTGCTTTTTCCACTAAATCAGCTATTTCCGATTGTGTAAGCTCTTCATGAAAATTAGCTTCAGCATAACCATTCAATATTGATTCTTGATGCGGGATGCCATTGATTTTATCCTCAATTGCCTTATGAACGGCTTTTCCTAGAGCAAGTGGCTGTGTCATTGGTTCGTCTTTTTCAAGTACATACTTGTTATAAAATCGATTCGGGCATTGTTTATATAGGTTTAACCGACTGAACGAAAAAATCATCATCTCACCTGCTTTCTAAATGTATTTAAAAAGAGAGATGAATCGAATCATCTCTCTCTAGTCGTAAGTATTTAAAATGGCAATTCCTTATCATCCACTTCAACGGGGTGCCCCTGTCCCTGGAACGGGTTAGACTGCCCCGATGATTGATTAGACGAACTTCCTTTTCCCTGTGATGTTTTAGTATCCAAAAATTCTACTTGGTCACCAACGACTTCGGTCATGAACACAGGCTTGCCATCCTGTCCTTCAAAGGAACGTGTTTGAATGCGACCGGTGACACCAACCTGTGACCCCTTTTTGCAGAACTGTGCGGTATTTTCCGCAAGTTTGCGCCATACCTGACAGCGAATGAAGTCAGCTTCACGGTCTCCGTTTTATTGGTGAAGGGACGATTAACTGCCAATGTGAAAGTGGCAACTGCCACACCGTTCTGCGTATATTTCATGTCTACATCTTTTGTCATGCGTCCAATTAATTGTGTGTTATTCATCGTATGAAACTCCTTTATTGTTGAATTTTATCATCTTACTTGCTATGCTGATTCAAGCAAGATTAACCCCCTATAGGGACACCTTCCGTTATTGGAACGTGTCCTTTTTTATGCTCGGTTTTTCGTAAATATTGCAAAAACACAATATTGACGAAAAGTGTATCCATATCAAAATCAATCGTTTCTAAACAAGTACCCCAGGAAAGGCGTCCCAAAATGGTACCTTCCACAGCCCATTTTTTTGGGCCTTGTTCCTGTCCTTTTAGATACTCGTCCTGAATACGGTTAAACATATTTGGAATCGTGGCATGCCAACATTTGTCTATCAACCACACAAGCAATTCCTTTTGTCGTTTTTGCTGATTTTCCAAATGGGCAATACAGAGGAAAATCGCATAGTGCAATGCTAATTTTTCATGTGTGTATTGCTTCCAATCTCTTAATATCTTGCTTTTATGCTTTTGAAACTGCCTAAAATCGTTGCGCTTGTATTCTTTCCAGCCAATCCGTTCCAGCTGATACGGTGTTAATCGGTAGGCAGGATGGAGTGATTGACGGCATGTACCGAAATAGTTTTGCTTGATCTCTTGGTATGATTTGCCGCTTAACTGCACCTCAAAGTCAAGAACGCCCCCCGCCTTTTTGCAGTACCAGCACTTGTACAGTTGCTCTTCAGTATTTAAAGAAAGATAAAACTTCTTTCGCTTGCCGGCATCCTCTTTGCAAAAGGGGCATTTGGCCAGACTTTCTTTCTTCCCAAACGATTTCGACTGGAATTGAAGGTCATATTTTTGTGCAACGTCAAGAATATTTGGCAACATGGGTATCACCCTGCCTGCTGGTTGTCTTCCATAACTTCCACTAAAAACCAAAAGCCATTTTCTTTCTTTAAAGCAAGGGTGACCTGGTCACCTTGTGCTAATTGTTCAGCCTGTTGCACTTCTTTCTCTCCGCGCGCAATCATTAGCGTTGATTCACCGTTGATCTCCCCGGCAATTTTTGGCAAACTTAGCGCCATTCTTTTCACCGATAGTTACATTTTGAATCATGACACTGTACGTATCTTGAATGGATTGATCTACATTCACCGATGATTGTTCGCTGGACGATGATTTCGCTTGCTGATTGTTTTCTTCCTTTTCCACCGTGGAAGGCGTTTGCATATCATGCAGGAAGTAAAAACTGTTTTCCTGATAGATAGCGAGATTCAATATTTCCCCTTCTGCAGTTTCTTTTAAGGCGCTCATTAGGTTTTTATCACGAACCAGTACGTTGACGGTTTGATCCAATTCTTTTGGCTTCGCTGTCAGCAGACCATATTGTTTATTGGAAGAACTCGTTTTAACGGCATAGGACTGCACAATCATTTCCCGGCTGGTAACAGAATCAGCAGCAGGTGTTTCTTCATGGGATGGTTTGTTTTTTTCCGGCTGTTCTTTTTCACCTTTTTGCGTTGGCTGTTGGTCTGAACGGTTGTCGGTTTCCTGCAGGTTATCATCCAGTCCCACTTCTTCCTGAGTATATAAACCACCCAATGGAAACTGTCGACGCAGCACAAACGTTTCAGCGATTTTTACAATCATGGCGCTCGGCAATGTATCCCATACGTTGGGGTTCCCGTATTTGGAGTTTACTTTGCCGCTGTTGGCATTGTAGTATTCAGCAAAGTCCACAAACACAGCAACTGGATGATGTTTTTTATGCTTCATGATGGCATAAGCACCAATAATCTTGCCCCGTTTGGTGCCAAATTTATGTTTGACATCTCCCTCACTTGGAAGAAACTCAAAATCATCGCCTTCTTTGACCACGTTAGCATTAGGTGGACCAACATAGCCCGGTTGACGAGTGGCTACACGGAGAAGCCCATCACGTGTCGTGATAAACTGGGTTTTAGCACCACGTTTGGTTTCATAGCGTTGGAACACCACATCCCCCAGTAATGGATTGAGACCAAAATTCTCACACATTTCCACAAAGTGCTGTGCTTCTGCATCCGTCCCATTGACTGGTTGGATAAAACGGCTCCAGATTAACGACTTTTCTTTGTCTGTGAATTGAATTGCTTTTTCCATTTTTATCGCTCCTTTGTAAAATTTGTTGACTCCACGCTTTATATAAATCTTTACTACAACATGGAATCCCCCCCTTTAAGAAAATATTTATCCAATAAAAAAAGCCAGTGAATCTCAACTGCTTGAGATAAACTGACTTTTAATAAGCAATAGAAAAAGCGTATAGCAAACGCCATACACTTGTTTTAATTTCTTGAATATGAATACACGTATGATGTGTATTTTTGTGTGAACGTACACGAGTCTTTTTCTTTCCTAAAATACCAACGGAATCTAAAGACAAGAATACTTTATGCCGAATCTTCCTCGTAAACGGGGAGGTGACGACCTTCACCCAATGGTGACGAAAATACAAAATATCTATACATCTAAAATAGCAAAATATTAAGATTACGTCAATGTACTCCAAATTCATTTTGATTGAAACTATTCTCAACCTATCCAGTTTTTCAGCCGTGCGGGATATCCGACGGTATACCTTCTTCTATGAAGTGGATCCAGCCTTCGTTCTGCCGAATGCAGGAGTATTGATGGGATGGTTTCGGGAAACATGGTTCCTTCATTCCCATCCTCGGTTGTAACGTTTAGATTATGATTTTGTATCATCTACTGTTTTTCACGGCTGAGCACGCTTATAGCAGAACTTGTCGATCGGCGCCCGTTAATGGAAATAAAAAATCCCGCAATAGAGGATTTTTTATCAAGATTTGTTTTAAATGGTTCGACTTTTTAACGGTGCAACTATATTTCAAATAAGTTACACCTGCAACAGAGTTATATCGCTTAGTTGGTAAACATTTTCCTCATGATTCTTTGTAATAAAAGTCCTACAAGCAAACCTGGAATTATACTTAATATCGGAAACCAAATTGGCCCAAGCAATACACCGAATAGGGTTAGTTTAGACGAATAGATAGTTCCCACGGTAACAAAATATGCTGAAAATACAAACGGCAAAAAGACAAATGGTGATTTTCCTCCACCCGCATCTTTATATGCATCCCACATTGCAAAGAAGTACAGACAAGGATAAAACATTAACCATTGATAATCCGTTTGTTGAATCGCTTTTTCAATTCCCCCATGAAACTTAGAAGTATGACCTCGTTAAAATTTCCTTGCACATTGACCAAAACTCTAAAAGATCAATACAATCCCTTTGATATATTTTCTGTTGAGGAATTGTCCAAACCCGGGAAGGGCAATGCTCCATAATAATGTTTCTTTCTTACTAGCCACATTATTTTAGCCCCTTTGCCAATTCTTCACGATCGATAGCTTCTGGTGGTTGTTCCATCCATGCATTGTCAATCATAATATTGGCTCCATCTTCTACATACAGTCCAACATCCATTAAAAGCTTAGCATACATTCCACCAATATCACGCCTTCCATTAAGTGATGCGCCATTTGCATAAGTTCTAACTTTTATGGAAAACATTTCTATTTTATGCCATAACATTAATTTATCCGAAAAAGGCGGAACAGTTGAAGTGCTCACCATGTCATCTAATAATGGAGGAGAAGGCAAATTATCTTTATTTAGTTTTTTGAACAGGTTTCTATATGTTTATTAGTAATTTCCTTTCCTCTTAGCATGAATTTCTGGACCTTTTCAGTTCTAGCGACTTGGCTAAAACCAATTAATAATCCCTTACTTGTTACATTGCTTTCAATGTTATCGTACAGATGTGCAATCTCAAGAGCGTGAGATGGTCTAACATCTCCAATAAAACCATGTAAATACCTTTGTTTTTGAACAAAATCGACCTTCTTGGGAATAGGGATTGTAGGAGGCTTTACCATTAGACCCTTTTCCTCTAATACATCATTAATTTCTGCTATAAGTTCTACCGTAGAATCAAGCGTATTAATAAAAAAGTCTCTTACATCTTTTCTCGTCATCAAGGGTATAGCAATTGAATAAATGCTCATTCCTGCTTTAATCGTGTATTTCAAGTAGTGAAGATAAAATTCGTCAGAAAATAATCTTGGTGCATCTAAATTTACATCTTTATCTGTAAACCCAATCGGTATAGGAAAGTTTTCTTGGATAAATATTTCTTTTATATTCTCAACAATTTTTCCACTTAAATTAAAAGCATGTTCTACAACCTTTTTGATATCTTGGTCATCAAGATGTTTAAGATAATAACTAAGAACACACTTAGCCATAGTATTGCTTGTATAAGTTGCCCAAAGTTTACCCATTTCGGCTGATGTTAATTTTTCATTAATATCATTGTTTTTATCACCCATATAAACACCCCTAATTGTTACGTTAAGAATAACGTTCCCCAAACTAGAACATATATGAGTGATCGACTAACAATCCTATCCCCTTGTTTTCAATAAACTGGCTCAATCAACCTTATTCCATTATCTGGCCCAATTCTGCAATACAGGGCGCAAGTCTTTGTTCAAGAAATGCGCCCGATTCCAGAAGACTATAGATCTCTAACCTTCAGCAGCTTCGGCATCTGCCTTTGTTCTATGAACAGTGCCAAATGGATGCTCGGGCGGTGCATAGATTGTGTAGAGTTTTAACGGGATATTGCCTGTATTCGTTAAATTATGCCACATGCCAGCAGGGACCATAATAGCAGAGTCATCATATACATGCTTTACAAAGTTTAACTGATCTCTTTTCTCGCCCATTTGTACAAATCCTTGACCTTCCTCAATACGTAAAAATTGATCTACGTCAGGATGAACCTCTAGACCAATATCTTCTCCGACGTTGATGCTCATCAAGGTCACTTGCAGCTTATCTCCAGTCCATATAGCAGTTCGAAATGTGTTGTTTTGCCTAGCAGCTTGATTAATATTCAATACAAAAGGTTCTTTTCCATGGTCATTTAATATGGGACTAGTACATCCCTGAGTGTTTAGATATGGCCAATATTGATTTACATAGCCCATACCATATGACATATTTCCATAGCCAGGACCAAACATATTACCATGATTACACATTGGCCTATTACCATAATAAGTGTTCGAATAATAAGGATACATATATAAAGGGTTATTCATTGAGACATTCCTCCAAAGACATATGATTATAAACTCATCATATGCCCCACGTACTTAGGAGGTCATTGCTAATTCTTATTATATTTCACTGCATTCTCACCGTATCTGTTCAACCCAAGCACCATGATTCACACCACCCCATCGGGTAGGATTTCGTCAGCCAAACTGTTACGGTAAATTCTCACGCCTTTTCACCGAGCTTTTAACACTGTCTTTCTTACTAAATCAAGTGCTAATCGACTAAGAGAGAACCCTTCCAAGCGTTACCTCTTCATTTGATTCTTCGATATAATCCTTCAATTCCCCAAAGGGAAATTGCCTAGCCTTTACCAGAGAAATGTAACCATTCTCCATTTGAACTTGGAACGTTTCGCACAACAATCTGGCCCGATTCTTGAATAAAGTTAATACACTCTTCAGCTTAACTCCTACGTTGTTTAAGTTCATTTCTTCTGAATTCTTATAATTATTCTAACATAAAACACCATAAAACCTTGAAGGAATTTACATGTGAATTTAGATTCTGTCCCTTTACAAAGGGGCCAAAAGGAGAGGAAAGCAGCCATCCGATCGCTATAATCACATCTGTTTTTCCGGTTGTGAAATTCAATATTTTTTCGACACAGCAACAGCAACTTCTGAATCATTTTCTTCAATTACAGAATCGATCCCTTTCTCTGTCCAAACCATCCTCCCAGAAAAGTAATTTCGCCGCGGGATTGCTTTGAATTCAACCATGGTCGGTATCTCATAAATCACTTCTGCAGAAAAACCAGCTCCGTCAACTGCCATCGGATCAAGAATAACCGGGAATCAAAGTAGGAAATTTCACACATTTGTTATAATTCCATCACTTATCGAGGATGTTTTTGTACTATACTAAAATTAGAAATACCAAGATAAAGGATGTGAGAAATTATGCGCGCACAGACCAACATTGAGAAACTTATTGAGCAAAACAAAAGGATTTGCTCAATGATAAAGAAGCATTGATGGCAATCGAGCAAAAAATAGATGAAAAATATTCAAAGCAATTTTAATCTCAGCGGGTATAAGTCCTGAGTTTTTCCATTCTCTGTGATATACAGAAAACTTGTATCATTTTACAGTTTTCATTTCGCCTGATATTGGGTATAATAAAATTAGAAGACATCACATAAAATAAAAGAGACCGCTAGTGTAGATACACTAACGGTCATGTACAACAGCCCTTCAAGGGGGCGGCTCACATTGTAGAGTGAAAAGATTAACCACCCTTTATGCTTACCAGGCTTGCAGGGTGGTTATTTCTTTTGAGACAGCATTGCAACGACAAGTGTTGCGAATGAAATCATTAAGATTAACGATTCAAAAACTGTCACAGGCATCACCCCCTTTCTCTAAAGGAAGGTGCGAAAAAAGGAGTGAGCCACCACCCATGAAAGCCTTATTGTACAAGTTCTATTGTAACAAAAATCAATCTTTTCTAACAGAACATATTTTCCTATTCCTGGAGAAAATATCAATGTTATGTCCCATCTCCGCCTTGGTGTCACTACTACTGCAGACTAATCCTCTTCTTTATAATTATTTCTCCAAAAGCCTTATCCAGTCCCAGATCCACCGCCATTTTGTATGAGGTGTGAGTAACTCATCCAATAAGTTCTCCATGTCACCCTCCCTTTAGACCCGGTAAATCGATTATGCTTCCTTAATAAATTCACCTTGTTCGTCCAGTAAGTAAAACACGTTTGAGAATCCTTGTCACCTGCCATTAAATCCTTATCGGTTGTTATACGTAATTTCATATCTTTTGCATACGTCTTCAACGGCCCGATATGCTTCATTGATTCAGTGATGGCAATCATACGTTCATTAAATGAACTGCCTTTCCACTTTAAATGCAATATAAGTCTTTGATATCTCCACGGCACACGTAAACATAAAATGGTTTTCCCTTCCATTCAATAGCAGCGATAAACGGTTGTGGTGCCGGGATAATCACCGCTCCAGGGAAAAATTGATATAGTTCAAAAAACATGAGACGTTTTAGCACGTCTTTTGTTTGATATTTCACCCAATAATTCGCTTCATAAGGAACGTCTGTGACTATAGCGCCCGTCTGCCCCAGTGTGTAGATGGGAATAATCTGCTTGTTCACATGCATTTCGTGACGGACAATCTTTTGCTCTTTTACCATGCGTTTCTGTCGTTTTTTGGGGAGCCGGAATAAACGGGCGAGCTGTTTTCCCCTGATTATGCCGACCTTCGCTAATGCATCCAGTGCAGCACATTCTTTCGGTGATTCGCCGTTGATATAGTTGATGGTTTTCAGATTGGACGCAGCCGCTGCCAGTGCAAGGTCCATGGCTGTTCAATTGAAAACGGGCTTGACATGTTCTATTCCCCCTCTTATAAGACACGGGTGATACGCGTACGGATTTGTTCCTTTTCCGTATTAATATTATCAACGCGCACCAGCACCTGGTCATCCTTCTGGACATTTTGAAACTTCAAATGACTGGACAAGGAATCAACCCCCGGCTCCAGACGGACAAAACGCCGTATTCACGTACACCGGAAACAGTTCCAACATACTCCCCATTTTCTGGTAGCGTGTGACGCAATCCGGCCACGGGTTCTGCAACAAAGCCTTGGCGCTGACTTCTACGTGCTGTTGTTCTTCGTCGATGGCCATAACTTTGACTTTAATGGCCTGACCTTCTTGAAATTCTTCATCTAAATTATCAATCCACCCATAACGGATTTCATCAATCGGGATGACGACATGGATCCCGCCGATATCTGCTAATAAATACCCTTCATCTACATGGCGAATGACAGCCGGTGTGATATCGCCTACTTGTAGTTTGCGCAGGGTAATAGCCGCCAACTTTTCACGCGCTTGTGTGCGTGATGCTGTAAACAGTTCATTTTCCTGATCGTAATTCAATACCATAAAAGCGATGTTTTGTCCCGTCATGGAACGTAATTGGCGCAAATTTTGCGCGCCCGTATACTCCAATGGAATCAACCCGCGAATGGCTCCTACCCTTACGACTGCACATGGGTGCTTCTCTTCTCCCGGTTGTCCAATTTTTTCAATACCGGCAATGGGTGCATACAAGATTTTGCTGTTCTGATATGCCGCGTAGATCTCTTTCCAATTTTCCATCGTGTGGTCCTGTTCCTGGTCCACCATTTAGATGGGTCAAATCCTTCAATCATCACGTTTTCGTTCAATTCTTCAGCCATTTTGAATCGCTCCTTTTCCAATTGTTTTAAATGAAACTACATTTGGCTTTATTACCAGCTGCTTTGATACCTCGTTAATAATTGCTCGATAATATCTATTGCTGTTTGGAGTGCCTGTTCCCTTGTTTCAAAAAAGCATGTGGCCAGGTTACCCCTGCTTCTGCCAACTGATTATGACCGGCACTTGTGAACGATCGTAAAATTTCGGGGAGATAGACCCAATGCTGATTACTCGGCTCAATCGTGCAAGTGAAATAGTACTGTTCTCCCGGCACGTTATACAATGCTATGGTTGCGGCCCTCACCCCCTTAAAGCGAAAATGATATGTTTCTTCCTGATACAACAGGCTTCCTTCTGCATGTTGATAAGGATAAGCATCCATGTAGCTCTGCTCCTTTCTTTTTTAATTGCATATAAAAACACCCTTTTAATTTCAAAAGCGCGTTAATCCCAAAAGCCATCATTCGCCGGTTGCCCTTTGGACTGGGCAGGTGTGGCTAATATATTTGTTGTTTTTCCTCATCTTCTAGTAGTGAAAGTTCAGCTGTTTCCACCGTTCCTTGGTGGTGCTGTAGCTCCTCCTGCTGTTCTTTTAGATTGACAGGTTCATTATTTTCCTCTGGAGTCTTTTGCGACTCTTCGTTTGAAACATCTTTTATTTGTTGAGACAGCACTTGGTTTTGTGTTTCTGCTGGTTCCGGTAAAGTGTGAATTGGTTCTGTTTGTTGCTGTTTTGCGTTTGAAAGACGTTTTAACTGCTTTTTCAGTCCAGTCCCAGCTTTTGATCCAGCCTGATATACTGCTCTTTGTAACTTAGCTTTCGCACTATGATCTTCCCACTCCCGTTTTTCCTTCCAATCCGATGGCACGAGATCGCCTCTTGCCAGGGCAGGTTTCTGCATAGCCGCTTCATACATAACTTTATGGATAAAACTGTATTTTGGTAAGTTGTCCATAATATCGGTTGGATCAAAACGGTATTCTTCCGATTCTGTATCTCGATAAGAGTCCGGGAAGACCGTAGGCATTATCACGCGATGTTTATATGTTGATTGACGCATCATGATTTTATCTTTACCAAATTCATCGGCAAATTCCTGCGCATCCTGAAAGCCGACACCATTAAAACATAATTTATTCCGGCAGTTCGTCATAATCGCTTGTTTCATGGCTTTCGGGCTGATGTCGCCTGCTTCCACTTCCAATTGTCCCAGTGACTGGGAGGCAAGAATGCCTGAAACCTTATAGGATGCTGCAAGCGACAGAAAAATCTCCACTTGCGGATTAATATAGCGTTTATACTCATCAATGAACATGAAATGCGGACTGCGGGTGTCTTCCGTTCCCGGACGGCGGAATGTGCCATTTTGTAAGTGCATGATCAAAATTGTCCAAAAGCATCCCCTGCTTTTTTGAGCGTACCCAGTGCTGTGTTGACGATGAGCACGCCATCATTGGCAAAATGTTCATCAACATCCACATCACTCTTACCGGTCATGATATTTTTTAACAGCTCGTTACTCGTGATGTTTTCCAATTGCGCTCGTAAGCCAATGACAAACTGCTTATATTTTTCTGCCATACTGCCCAACAGTTCATTTTCAATGGAGTGAACCAAATCGGTTTCCCCTTTTTGCATACGCAATTCATTGGTCCGCTGCTCCAATAATGTTAAATCCCGTAATGTTTCTAGTACTTCCATTAAATCGGTATTGTCCCCTTTCAATTCTTTAAGCAAACGGGTTACATTACGTGCGGCCAGCTCCTGGACGTTGGCAAAGAAAGCGTCCTGTTTGCCGAACAGCCCCCGTAATACAATAACCGTTCCTTCCACCACATCCTCCACATTTCCTTCCATGGGATTGAACTTTTGTGTGTGAGGACTGGTGGGATCAATGTAAATATAGGGGATATCCATTTCATCACAGAATTCCTTCACCTTCTCTGCAAACTCGCCTTTCGGTTCCACAACCGATAAGCCAAGTCTTTTCCCTTGTTTCTTTTGCAGTAACAATTGGTAAATCATCGGCTCCAGGACAGAGGCCGTTTTACCAGAACGTGTTGCTCCGACGACCAACATATGCGTGAACATATCTTTGCCCTTCCATACGATTGGCAGATTATCTTGTTCAACAGAATGTCCCAGCACGGTAACCAGTTCATTACTGTTTTTGCTTTTGGACTCCTTATAGTCTTTTTTATAGGTTTTATAGCCTTCTTCAGGATTTTCCGTAATGCGCTGATTGCCACGCTTTTGCCGATAAGCCTTTTCTGCTCGCATATACATAATATTGGCATATACACCTGCCAACCCGAAGAAAATCATAGCCATCCTCATCATAAATGTTTTAGAAACCATCTGCTCCCATTGCCAATATTGATAAGCCATACTTCCTAAAGCCATGACAACCCATAATGTCATGGCAAATATCAGTAAACGGCTTGCTTTTGGATTGTGCACCTTTTTCCACCACTTGAAAACGTAGAAGAGAATCATCAGGATGCATCCCATTCCTAATGTGAACAACGGATCAGGTATGAACTTGGCCTGAAACATCAATATCATACCGGTTATTGTCATGCTAAACACCAGTACGGAATAGAGCATGAGCATCGTACCACCTCTTTCATTGTCATATAAAAAAACGCCTGGCGGAAAGGCTGCTTTCCACCAAAGCGTTCGTTGCTCAGCTATTTTGAGTTGTGAAGCTTTCAGTTTTTATGCTGCTACATTATTTGTCGTTCTAGAGTTTATTAGATTAGCTTGAATTAACCTTTTTCTGACAGTAATTCCGATCCAACTAGCTAAATATGCTTTGATGATTCCAACTACAATAAACGGATAAACGCCTGCGGCTAGGGCTTGATTCCAAGACATATCCAATACTATTTTTAACTGAACCGCTCCAAAAATAAGCGTAATAATCATTCCAACAGTGTTGGCTACCATTGCCATCGTTATATTATACTTTGTTTTTCTAAAATAAAACCTGTTACAAACGCTGTAACAATAAAGCCGAATATGTAACCACCTGTTGGACCAACTAATACCTGTGCTCCCCCTTTAAACCCAGCAAACACCGGTAAACCTACCGCTCCTAATAAGGCATAACAAATCATTGCAATCGCACCGTATCTGCTACCAATAATTGTTGCCGTTAACCCCACTGCTAATGTTTGTCCACTTATCGGGACAATTGGCAATGGAACCTCAATTTGTGCCAATACCGCTGTTACCGCTGCAAAAATGCCACATAAAATGATTGCTCTTAATTTTGACTTGCTCCTAGACAAAAGACAATCCCCCCCTATATTTTTATTCACGCGAATGATTGTAAACCTAGTAAAAATTAAGTTTACATTTAATAGGTTTAG
>BBCA01000049.1 GCA_001311805.1 Lentibacillus juripiscarius JCM 12147
AAAACTGCCATCCCGAGGTAGACCCCAACACTGAATAGGATAAGCAATGAACTTGTCCGCCAAAGTCCCTTGATTACTTCTGCTTTTTTCACACGCAGCAGACTGTCAGCAACCGGAAAGAAAAATCTAATTATGTTTACCTTATATGTCATCGTTTACCCTTCCCCTACTATAACCTTCATGATCATTATGTTTTCTATCTCCTTTGAGACTCCCACGGCTAAAGCCGCAAGCTATACTTCTTGGTATGACGGGTGGGATTCTTTAGTGATTAAACGTCCGCAATCCATTTCTCTTTTGGACAATCCTCAGGGCGAGGGCATCTCATTGCCCCTCCTAAGAATTTCTTCTTATCTCCCAAATCCTTGCAAGTAGAACGAGACTTTCGTTTTACATATTTGTTCCGTCTACCATTTCCGAAGAAACGTGTTACTCCTTCGCTCGGAGCGGAAATCACTGCTTACCTCTACGTCACTGTTTATAGAAATTGTTAAGTAGGGTTTCATCCTAAATTACAATCTCTTAAATTAAAAGAAATCTAGAAAAAAAGGCTGTCGCCTCGGTATCATCGCATCAAGCTGGGCAACTGCTTCTCGGTCTCCTTGAATAAGACCAGCCCCGTGAAGCTCAGCCGGCCGTTTATAGCCGAGCAGCATAGCAGCCAAATGACCGGTGTTGCACTGAATACCTAGCTGCTTGCTGTCAGACATTGACAAATGGGTCACATTTGTTCCTGTCTCTGATTGCCTTACATGATAGGCCCCGCTGTTTTCCGGCAGAAATGAATCATTGATATGTAATACAACAGACGTGCCAGCATTGCGGAAAGGAAATTGACGTAGAAAAGTATGTACATCAACAATCCGAGCCATAAAATAAGGTTTCAACTTTTGCTCAAACCGTGGCTCGTCCAGCATTAGTGGCAAATTATCGTGTTCAGGGACGCTCATTACCACCGTTTCCGCCATAGAGTCGTGATTGGCAATAAACTGGAGAAGCAATTGCTGCGCATTCAATGAATTAGGCACGATTTCCTGGATACGCACCAGCTCATTCTCGACTTTATAAAGCATATAGCCTTCAGCAGTTCCGTCTGCACCGTAAGCAACCGCCTTATGCCAATTGTCTTTCAGAACACGCTGCTGCCACCACTTCGCATCTCGGTCTAGCATCCCATTGAACCGCTTGGCATACTCGGTATAGACAGCTTGTAATGTGCCCAGTTCCTCCCCCATACGGCGAACATATCCGCTTGTATGCCATTCCCGCTTCAATCGTGTGATAGGCATGCGGTATTCCTTTTTCGAGAAGACATGCTGCCATCCGTACTTTCGGTAAAAGGCAAACGAAAATGGATGAAGAAAAGATAGAGTTTGCCCATTTTGGCGCATATAGCGGAGTGCATGTTTCAGAAGCTGTTTCACAGCCCCCTGCCGGCGATGCTCCGGCCATGTCGCGACTGAGCTAACACCGCCTATCGCAAAGCGTTCCCCATTAATATAGCAATATAGAGGAATAAGATGCAGTTTCGCGGCAAGTTCGCCCTCCTGCATCCAACCCCAGATAATGTGACGCCAGGCCTCTTCCTTCTTCTTTTCAAATGCTTCATCGGAGAGCGTATATTGAAATGCAAATTGTGACAACGAAAAAATAGCTTCTGCGTCTGTTTCTGCAGCTAATCGCTTAATCAAAGAACAAATCCCTCCCATCACAAAAATCAGCTATCCCTATGATACAAGTAAATGTACCAAAATGAAACAGTTTTCAGATAGACTCCATTACAACAAAATCTTATAACACACAAAAAACTCTCTTTTCCTTAAAGAAAAAGAGAGTTTTTCTTCCATAAAGCAATATTAACGCTTGGAGAATTGTGGTGAACGGCGAGCGCCTTTAAGACCGTACTTCTTACGTTCTGTCGCACGCGCGTCACGAGTCAGATAACCTTCACGCTTCAGTGTTGCGCGGTACTCTGGATCAGCTTCTAGGAGTGCCCGGGCAACACCGTGGCGAATAGCTCCGGCTTGTCCGGTGAAACCTCCGCCATCAACATTCACAAGAACATCATACGTTCCTTCTGTTTCTGTTGCTGCTAAAGGCTGTTTCAAAATAATGCGTTGTGTTTCGTATGGGAAATAATCCTCAGCGTCACGTTTGTTAATGATGACACGGCCAGTTCCTGGAACCAGACGTACACGAGCAGTTGATTTCTTACGACGGCCAGTGCCATAGTATTGTACTTGTGCCAATTGGTTAACCTCCTTTTAATTATCCGTGAAGTTCGTAAGCTTCCGGTTGTTGTGCTTGATGTTTATGCTCAGCGCCTCTATATACGTGCAATTTTTTACCCATTCTGCGTCCCAGTGATCCTTTTGGAAGCATGCCTTTAATCGTCGTTTCCAGCATCTTCTCAGGATAGCTTGAGCGCATGACATTAGCGGAACGTGCTTTCAGTCCGCCTGGATGGTTGGAATGACGGTAATACATTTTATCCGTCAGTTTTTCCAGTCAATTCGATTTTTTCAGCGTTAATAATGATGACATGGTCACCGGTGTCAGCGTGTGGTGTGTATGTTGGCTTATGCTTCCCGCGCAGGATTGCAGCAACTTCACTTGCTAAACGGCCAAGACGTTTGCCTTCAGCATCCACAACAAGCCATTTGCGTTCAATGTTATTTTCATTTGCCATGAAAGTTGTGCGCATGGTCGTTCCCTCCATTTTTAATCTTATTCATTTCAACGTTTATCTTTTATATTTTCATCATAATTAGTTTCCGGGGCTAATCATGGTTCAAAATAAAATGCCACAAATCATCATATACCAGAAACGTGTGAATGTCAAGGTTTCAACAGTTTTTGAGTAGAGTTGATACGCATCCCAGCACACCCTTTAACATCAGAATTTTCTCAAATCATAACATATATTTTTACTTTTGTGCTATTTTTGTTCTGGGGGTATACGGACTTTCATTTATATAATTGTCCAAACCCATATGTTATTACCTGGGAAATAGTTTGTTTAGCTGTTTCTGAACATGTCTTTTTCATACTGCACATTCCATAAATACAATGCCTGCGGTGGCAGCGTATCGCCTGCCAGCTGCCGGTCCTTCTTGTCAAACAAGTACCCTATATCGCCCGGTCCCATTTTGCTGCGGCCGACTTCTAGGATTGTGCCGGCTATGATCCGGACCATATTATATAGAAATCCGTTTCCCCGCAAAATAAGTTCTATCTGACTTCCATCCTGGTGACAGGAAACTTCATATACGTCCGAACCTTGCTTCCCCTGATGGCAGCTTTGGCAGAAGAGAACGTCGTGAAGTCGTGCGTCCCCTTCAATTGCTCACCGGCCTGCTTCATGGCGCCGACATCCAGCGCAAAGGGAAACTGGTATACATAGTTTTGTTTAAAAACATCTTTCTCCCGCTCATTCCATATAAAATAGCGGTATTCCTTTTCCACCACATCAAAACGAGCGTGGAATGCGTCCGGAACCTCTACCACGTCATTTACATGTATATCAGGAGGCATCAATGAATTCATTGCTCGTTTCCATTCGGCTGTTGTCAGGTTATACGGGGATTCAAAGTGCGCCATCTGCGCCTTGGCATGTACCCCTTTATCGGTACGGCCCGAGCCATGTATCTCGACATGTGTACCCTTATGAATTTTGGCCAGGGCCTTCTCCAGCTCGCCCTGAACAGTACGGACCCGGGGCTGAATCTGATAGCCTGAAAAGCGCGTTCCATCATAGCTGATTTTGCAAAGGATTTTTGTCATGTCTGTCCAGCCCCTTTTCCTAGTAACGTCAGAAAGTATAAATTTTGGAAGACCTTATAAAGGTTGTTCAAAAAGTCCGGTAAAAAAGACACATCGAATTTCTTCGTTGGCTTGTTTCTCCGCTCCTTGGAAAAGAAAAGCCCTTTTCCTGCGTGCGATGCAGGTTCAGGGAAGCTTTCCTTGTGCTCAGGCTACGCCGCTTCGAAATTTCGACGCACAGGACGTGCTAGTGCAGGCGTTGCGACAGGACGTCGCGAACTTAGCCTGCCGGTCCTTTTTATCCTCCTTTTTGAACACGCACTTATAAGAAAAACTCCGGCACTCGCTATAAGGCGAGGCGAATGCCGAGTTTTTCTAATAATTTCTCGTTGTAAATAACACGACAACAACAGCAATGAACAGAGCAAAAATGAAAAAATCCCGTTTTTCCAGTTTTAACTCCCGGAGCTTGGAACGCCCTTCTCCCCCCTGGTAACCACGGGCCTCCATCGCCATGGCCAGTTCCTCAGCACGCTTGAATGCACTGACAAACAGCGGGACGAGCAGTGGAACTACCGCTTTGATCCGTTCCTTAAGCGGGCCAGTGCGAAAGTCAACACCGCGTGACGCCTGTGCTTTTGATATTTTTCCGTCTCCTGCATCAGGGTCGGGATAAACCTTAGTGAAATGGACATCATCAGAGCCAGCTCATGGACAGGGAACCTCACTTTTTTCAGCGGGTGCAGCATGTCCTCAATCGCATCAGTGATTTCAATCGGTGTTGTTGTTAGAGTCAGTAAGGATGTTACCAGAATAAGTAGAAAAAACCTTATTGATATAGCAAAACCTTGAATAAGTGCGCCTGAATAAATCTTAAAACCGATGATGTTTACAAGAACTGTCCCTTCATTCGTGACGACAAGGTGCAGTATAAATGTAAATACAATTAAAAACCATACCGGTGTCAAACCTTTTAGAATATAGCGGATTGGGATACGTGTCGTAAGCATGCTTGCCAGCGCAAAGAATATCAATACGCTATAGCTTACAACCGAATTTGCCAGAAACACAATGAAAACAAAAAAGAAAATGACTGTAATTTTTGTACGCGGATCGAGCCGATGAACAAGGGATTCACCGGGAACATACTGACCGATGATAAGCCCATTATTCATGCTGCTCCCCCTCTCTCAATCTATCCCGGATCTCACCGGCGATATCAGCGGTTGACTGACGCGTAAATGGTATTCGTTTACCGAACTTCTTCTCAAAGGCATCCAAAAACTGCACCATCTCCGGTACATCAAGTTGGACGCTGTGCAATGCTTCTTTCTGTGTGAGCACATCCTCTGGTTTGCCTTCCATATATTTGTGCCGTTATTTAATATGATTACCTGATCAGCATATTGGACGGCATCTTCCATACTGTGTGTCACCAGTATCGTCGTTAGCCCCTGCCGTTTATGCAGGTCATAAAACATATCCATCATTTCGTGCTGGCCACGCGGATCAAGACCTGCTGTCGGCTCATCCAGTACAAGCACTTCCGGCTGGACTGCCAGCACACCGGCAATAGCGACACGCCGCATTTGTCCACCGCTCAAATCAAACGGTGAGCGCTCCAGGAGCTCCTCGTTCAAACCAACATCAGCCGTAATCCTGCTGATTCTCCCGTCTATTTCCTCACTTGCCACACCGAAATTTTCCGGGCCGAATGCAATATCTTTTTGACCGTCTCCTCAAACAGCTGGTGCTCCGGATATTGGAAAACAACCCCGACGCGGCTGCGCAGTTCCTTCATGTCATCCGGCTTTTCGCTGCTGGTGAGGCGATAATCCCCAATGTTCACTTCCCCGTCACTTGGGCGTATAAGACCGTTCAGGTGCTGAATCAGCGTTGACTTGCCTGAACCTGTATGACCGATTACCGCTGTGAATGAACCCGATGGAATGTGAAACGACAAATCGTCAATCGCCTTACGTGCAAAAGGGGAATTTGCTTGATAAATATAGCTTACATGGTTAAATGTGATGTCCATAGTTCCTCCAGCAATTCATCCTGATTTAAGGCTTCGTTTGCAATCGGCACACCTTTTTTCTTAGCTCTTCAGACAGAATCGCAACAAATGGAACATCCAGACCAATGCTCTGCAATTCCTCTTTTTTCGCAAAGATCCCCCTAGGTGTTGCCTCATCCCAATTTTGCCTTCGTTCATAACGATGACACGTTCTGCCTGTACAACTTCCTGCAAATCATGGGTAATGGTAATTAGTGACAGGTGGCGTTGTTCTTGTACGGCTGTCACTGTATTCATAATTTCTTTCCGGCCCTTTGGATCCAACATGGCCGTCGCTTCGTCCAAAATAAGGACACTTGGGAAAATGGCCAAAACACTCGCTATGGCCACTCGCTGCTTCTGCCCCCCGGACAATTTATGCGGCTCCGTCATCAGGTATTGCTGCATGCCAACAGCCTTCAGCGTATCCTCAATTCGCTTGACCATCTCATCGCGTGGAACACCGCGGTTCTCCATCCCAAAAGCGACATCATCCTGAACGGTTGTCCCGACAAATTGGTTGTCCGGATTCTGAAAAACCATGCCGACATCTTTCCGGACATCCCAAACCGTCTCCTCGTTTACGCGCTGCCCGTTAATAATAATTTCCCCTTCTTGCGGAAACAGAAGACCATTCATTAGTTTTGCGATGGTCGACTTGCCCGAGCCATTATGTCCGATGATGGCAACTGCCTCATTCTCATGGATCGAAAACGAACAGTCTTTTAACACCCAAGGCTCCTCAGCTCCGTATCTGAACGATACATTTCTAAACTCAACTATACTATTTCGCATATTTCTTCCACCCCTTCCCCCGAGTGGGACAAGGAACCTGTCCCCATGTCCCTACAAAAAAGGGCTTGGATTCACCTCTTGGAAGAGATTCTGTCCTGCCCTTAGCGTACAGTTTCATTAAACTAGTTCGATGATTGCCATTTTTGCTCCATCACCTTGACGAGGACCTAGCTTAAGAACACGTGTATAGCCACCCTGTCTGTCTTCATAGCGTGCGGCAACATCGTTGAAAAGTTTTTGGATGACTTTTTCATCCTCACTCGCTTCCTGGTCATATAGAAAAGCTGCTGCTTGACGACGCGCATGAAGATCACCGCGCTTACCGAGTGTAATCATTTTTTCAACCGTTGATTTCAGGTCTTTTGCTCGTGCTTCGGTTGTTTCGATTCGTTCATGTATGATCAAATCAGACGCCAGATTGCGAATCATTGCCATCCGATGATCTGTTGTACGACCTAACTTTCTGGCCATGGTATCCCTCCTTCTTCCTGTTGCTATTGACGATTATACTCTCTGTGAGCAAATCTAAAGCCACGTCCAGCTCCAGCGGCAAGTAATGAAGTTCGGCTAAACCCGCCGCGATGCGCGGCAACACCGACCCACCTGCGACGCGCAGGCGCAGTCCGTACGTCGCTAACCGTGCGCTTCCGCTTTTGATATATCAGTCGTCATCACGCAAGCCGAGGCCCAGATCATTCAATTTCACTTTCACTTCTTCCAGTGATTTGCGGCCCAGGTTACGGACTTTCATCATGTCTTCTTCCGATTTGTTCGCAAGTTCCTGAACCGTATTGATTCCGGCACGTTTCAGGCAGTTATAGGATCTTACGGATAGATCAAGTTCTTCTATTGTCATTTCCATGACTTTTTCTTTTTGATCTTCTTCTTTCTCCACCATAATTTCTGCCTTTTGTGCTTCATCTGTCAGCCCAATAAAGATATTGAGATGTTCATTGAAAACCTTCGCACCCAAAGAGACGGCTTCTTCAGGGCGGATGCTTCCATCTGTCCATACATCCAATGTCAGTTTATCATAGTTTGTTATTTGCCTACACGGGTGTTCTCAACTTGATAGGTTACGCGTGATACCGGTGTAAATATAGAATCTATTGGAATGACACCAATTGGCTGTTCATCATATTTGTTTGCCTCCGCCGGACGATAACCGCGGCCGCGCTCCGCTGTGATTTTCATATGCAGCGTTTCATTGCCGTTGATCGTTGCAATATGCAAATCGGGATTCAACACTTCTACATCACTGTCGTAGGTTAAATCTGCAGCCGTAACTTTTCCTTCACCCTGCACATCAATCTCCAATGTTTTCACTTCATCAGAGTATATTTTTAGTGCGAGCTTTTTCAGGTTCAAAATAATGGTTGTCACATCTTCCACAATACCATTGATAGTGGAGAACTCATGCTGTGCCCCATCAATCTGAACCGATGTAACAGCAGCACCCGGAAGTGAGGATAGCAGGATACGACGCAAGGAGTTTCCTAGAGTAGTACCATACCCACGTTCAAGCGGTTCGACGACGAACTTCCCAAATGTAGCATCATCGGTGATCTCTACCGTTTCTATACCCGGTTTTTCAATTTCGATCATTCTGCAAAACCCTCCTTTAAACGTCGAAAACCCCGGTTAGACAGGCAATAGTGTCTAACCGAAATTCCCCAAATAGGCAGTTGGCGTTTCTGCGCTAAAGACCTTTTCGTACATCTTTGTCCCTGTAATGGTGTAAGCTGAAAACGTTCGTTTCCGACGATACACTTTTAGCTATCATAACCCATTATAGACAGTGTGACAAATTCTATACGGTATGATTATACACGACGACGTTTGGCGGGCGGCAGCATTATGGGGAACAGGAGTCACATCACGAATAGCTGTAACTTCCAGTCCTTGCGCCTGCAATGAACGAATTGCAGCTTCACGGCCTGCACCAGGACCTTTCACTGTTACTTCCAGTGATTTCATGCCATTTTCTACTGCTGTTTTAGCAGCTGTTTCTGCAGCCATTTGTGCGGCAAATGGTGTAGATTTGCGGGAGCCTTTGAAGCCAAGTGCACCTGCAGAGCTCCATCCAATAGAATTCCCTTTGATATCCGTGATTGTCACAATCGTATTGTTAAAAGTCGAACGGATATGTGCTACACCAGTGTCAATATTCTTTTTCACACGACGTTTACGTGTAGTTGGTTTGCGAGCCATATTGGTAAACCTCCTTTACTTTACTTTTTCTTGTTAGCCATCGTACGGCGCGGACCTTTGCGTGTACGGGAGTTATTTTTCGTTTTTTGCCCGCGCATTGGCAAGCCGCGACGATGTCTGACGCCTCTGTAGGATCCAATTTCAATCAGACGCTTAATATTCAGGGATGTTTCACGACGAAGATCACCTTCAACGGTATATTCGCCGATTGCTTTACGGATACTGCTCAGTTCATCTTCTGTCAGATCGCGAACACGAGTGTCCTCGGATACACCTGCATCTTTCAGAATTTCCTGTGCAGTGGTTTTGCCAACTCCGTGAATATAGGTGAGTGAAATAACAACACGTTTATCACGTGGAATATCAATACCTGCAATACGTGCCATAAGCTTTTCGCACCTCCTTATTGTTTAGCCTTGTTTTTGTTTGTGTTTCGGATTATCGCAAATCACCATTAATTTGCCTTTTCGTTTAATGATTTTGCATTTCTCGCAAATCGGCTTTACGGATGCTCTTACTTTCATCAGATTTACCTCCTTTAGTATCGGAGCACGAGTCGTCTATTTAAAACGGTACGTAATTCGTCCTTTAGTTAAGTCATACGGTGAAAGCTCTACCGTCACCTTATCACCTGGTAAAATGCGGATGAAATGCATACGGATCTTGCCGGAGACATGGGCCAATACCGTATGACCATTCTCAAGCTCCACATTAAACATCGCATTCGGCAATGTCTCTGTTACGGTACCTTCCACTTCAATAACATCGTCTTTAGCCATCGTGTTGATCTCCCTTCCTCAAATCAGTCACTTCATTGATAAATTTCGTTATGGCAAATCGCAATTTACCATTTGTGACACGACCGGTTTCTAGAAGGCTGTTTTGGACTTCCGGAGAAATATAATCCATTGCTTCAATATGATGCAGATTCTTTTTCTTAGGCCGATCATATTTGCGTTTTTCCCCGTCTGCCAGCAAGACAAAACGGTCATCAATCAAATTCATAACTACCGCATATTGACCTGCTTCGCGTCCTTGCACGATACGAACAACTTCACCTATTCGCGGAATCGAACCATCTTCGTTCAACAACGATCACCTTCGCTTAGGCTTTTATAGTATGATAAACATTATCCGGCAATGGCAACACTTTCTTCACTGTTTATACCACAGCATTTATTATAACGCCTGGATAGCATCCTATCCAATTTATGCTAGCATCCGTCAAAAATGCTTATTGCTATTCTATCGCTGCTTGAATATCCCGAAATACCTGGTCGATTTCCTGATCGCCGTCAATGGTTACCAGATACCCCTTTTCATCATAATAGTCCAGTAACGGTTTAGCCTGTTCCATGTTGACTTTCAGGCGGTTTTTAACTGTTTCTGCCTGATCATCCTCACGCTGCACCAGCTCAGAACCATCCTTATCACAAATACCTTCCTGTTCAGGCGGGTTATAAAGCACATGATAAGTTGTTCCGCATTCCGGGCAGATTCTTCGGCCCGTCAATCGTTCCACCAAATTCTCTTCCGGAACATCTACATGCAAACAATAGTCAATGGACTTATTCAAATCTGATAATAGGGATTCTAGTCCTTCCGCTTGAGCGATGGTTCTTGGAAAACCATCCAGCAAGAACCCATCTTTGCAGTCATCTTTCCCCAAGCGTTCTTTTACAATGCCTATTGTGACGTCATCTGGAACAAGTTCGCCCTGATCCATATATTCTTTTGCCTTCTGTCCCAGTTCGGTTCCTTCCTTTATTGCCAAGCGGAACATATCTCCTGTTGAGATATGAGGGATATTATATCGTTCATTTATTTTCTCTGCCTGCGTGCCTTTTCCAGCGCCCGGCAGCCCCATCAGTATTAAATTCAACAATTTTCCCCTCGCTCTCGTTCGCGGCAACACTATTTAATAAAACCGGTGTAATGCCGCTTCACTAACTGGCTTTCTAATTGTTTCATTGTCTGCAGAGCAACACCAACAACAATCAATAAGCTCGTGCCGCCAATTTGTACAGCCTGTGGCAAGTCAGCAAGACCGCCCAAAAGAATTGGCAAGACAGAAACTGCTGCCAGAAAGATTGCTCCAACAAATGTTAAGCGATACATGACACGTGTCAGATAGGTTTCCGTGTTTTTTCCAGGGCGAATCCCGGGAATATAACCGCCTTGTTTCTGCAAGTTTTCTGCCATTTGTTCAGGATTGACTTGAACAAATGTATAAAATACGTGAATGCAATGATCAAGGCAATATAGATGACCATCCCAATCGGCTGGGTGTAATCAAAAATAGTTTCTACTGTTGCAGCTATCTCATTGCCTTCAAATAGTCCGGCAACCGTCCTTGGCGCAATGATAAACGCAATCGCAAAGATGACCGGAATAACTCCAGCAGCATTTACTTTCAGTGGCAAATGGGTGGAATGACCTCCAACCGGTGACCGGTTGACAAGCTTTTTAGCGTATTGAATCGGTATTTTTCGGAGTGCCTGCTGAATGAAAATGACACCTACTGTAACTGCCACCACCACTAAGGCTATCAATGCAACAATCACAATGTTGATAAACAACTCATCACCAGCATCAACGAAATACTGACTATACAACTGATTCACACCATTTGGAACTGCTGCCACAATACCAGCAAAAATCAATATGGAGATTCCGTTACCTACTCCGTTCGCTGTTATCTGTTCACCAAGCCACATCAGAAAGGTCGTTCCGCTCGTCAATACAATGGCAATGATGAGAAACTTCCACACACTCGGATTACTGATAAGCATCCCACCGGCCATTGCGTTAAAGCCGATCGACATGGCAATCGCCTGAACAAATGCCAGCACGACAGTTCCGTAACGAGTAATTTGAGCCAGTTTTTTACGGCCCATATCTCCTTGCTTTTTCCATTCCGTAAACTTTGGAACAACATCCATCTGCAATAGCTGCATAATAATGGACGCGGTAATATACGGCATAATCCCCATTGCGAAAATGGAAAAGTTCTTTAATGCCCCGCCGCCGAATGTGTTCAAAAAGCCGAAAACATTCTGCTGATTCATGAAATCGATAGCTTCTTTATTCGTATACGGTACCGGAATAAATGTACCAAGACGGAAAACAATCAGCATCAGCAGTGTGAAAATGATCTTCCGTCTGATATCACCTATGCGCATAAAGTTGGAGATTGTACGGAACATTAAACCACCTCTGTTTTACCGCCCGCTGCCTCGATTGCTTCTTTTGCGGAAGCAGAGAACTTATGAGCTTTTACAGTGAATTTCTTTTCAACATTACCTTTTCCGAGCACTTTAATGCCAGACTTCGGTTTGCTGAGGACACCTTCTTCAAGTAACAGCTCAGGTGTAATCTCTGTGCCTTCTTCAAAACGATTTAAAGCATCCAAGTTTACAATCGCAAATTCCTTGCGATGAATGTTTGTGAAACCACGTTTAGGCAGACGCTGGAATAAAGGCATTTGCCCGCCCTCAAAGCTAGGGCGTGTGCTGCTTCCTTCCCGTGCCTTTTGCCCTTTATGTCCTCTGCCTGATGTTTTACCGTTGCCGGAGGACATTCCGCGGCCGACGCGGTTGCGTTTTTACGGGTTCCTTCTGATGACTTTAGTTCATGAAGTTTCATATGTGCACCTCCTCTTACGCTTTATCGTGTTCAGACTTCTTTCACGGTCACTAGATGGGATATTTTATCAATCATCCCACGTACGGATGGTGAATCTTCACGTACGACGGATTGACGAATTTTCTTAAGGCCTAAGGAATTGACCGTCTGACGCTGTGCTTCTGTCCGGCCAATAACACTGCGCGTGAGGGTAATTTCTAATCGTTTGGACATCGTATTTCCCTCCTTATCCTAACAGTTCTTCTACAGATTTACCGCGTAGTTTAGCTACACTTTCTGCTGTTTTCAGATTGGATAAACCATTTAGAGTTGCGCGGATCATGTTGATCGGTGTATTGGATCCAAGTGATTTTGTCAGGATATCGCCAACACCTGCAAGTTCCAGAATCGCACGAACAGGGCCACCGGAGATAACTCCAGTACCTTCTGTAGCCGGCTTCATCAACACATTGCCAGATCCATGGATTCCATGTATCTGATGTGGGATTGTTGTGCCGACAATCGGTACTTCAATCAGGTTTTTCTTGGCATCATCGACTGCCTTTTTAATTGCTTCCGGAACCTCTTTGGCTTTCCCAGTTCCAAATCCTACATGACCATTTTTGTCCCCGACTACAACCAGTGCAGCAAAACGGAAGTTACGTCCACCTTTTACAACTTTTGCAACACGGTTAATCGCAACAACACGTTCTTCAAGATCTAACTTGTTTGGATCAATGCTAGTATGCATTCATGTCCCTCCTTTGTCTATCAGTTAAAATTCTAGTCCAGCCTCACGGGCAGCCTCAGCCAATGCTTTTACACGTCCGTGGTAAAGGTAGCCGCCGCGGTCAAAAACAACAGAACGATAACCTTTATCCAAGGCACGCTGGGCAACCAATTTGCCAGTTTCTGTTGCTGCATTCACGTTGCCGGTTCCTTCCAAGTTTAGTTCGTTATCATTAGTAGAAGCACTTGCTACGGTAACACCAGCAGTGTCATCAATCAATTGTGCATAAATGTGTTTATTTGAACGGTACACATTGAGACGGGGGCGCTCCTGTGTCCCAAAAACATTTTTGCGGACACGCGCATGTCTCTTCTTGCGCAGATCGTTTTTGTCAGGTTTTGTGATCATCCGGGTCACTCCTTTCTGCTCCCTAACTAACCTTACTTAGCAGTCTTACCTTCTTTTTGTCGTACATATTCGCCTTCATAACGAATTCCTTTTCCTTTATAAGGTTCAGGCGGCCGGATTGCTCTGATCTTGGCAGCAACAGCGCCTACGAGTTCCTTATCGATACCTTTGACGACAACTCTAGTATTTTGTGGCACATCAACCTCAATGCCTTCAACTGGTTCAACTTCAACTGGGTGTGAGTACCCTGCGTTGACAACTACCTTGTCGCCCTGTTTTTGCGCACGATATCCAACACCATTAATCTCCAGCGCTTTTTCAAAGCCGTTGTGAACACCATTAACCATATTGGCGATCAGGCTGCGGGTCGTACCGTGCAATGCACGATGCTCCTTGTGTTCACTTGGGCGTTCAACAGTCAGTACATTATCGTCAATAACTACTTTCATGTCCGGGTGAATATTTCTTGTCAATTCACCTTTGGGACCTTTTGCTGTAACGGCGTTTCCATCAAGTTTCACTTCGACACCCTCTGGAATTTCGAGCGGTTTAAGTCCTATACGAGACATTCCATACACCTCCTGTCCTAAAAGTTAATGTTACCAGACATATGCAAGCACTTCGCCGCCAACGGCCTGTGTGCGTGCTTCTTTGTCAGTCAGTACTCCATTTGATGTTGATACGATAGCGATACCCAGGCCGTTCAGTACACGTGGCACTTCATCAGCTTTTGCATAAACACGAAGACCTGGTTTACTGATGCGTTTAAGACCAGTAATGACACGTTCCTCTTTGGTACCGTATTTCAGGAAAATGCGCAGAATACCTTGTTTATTGTCTTCGATGAATTCATAATCACGGACAAAACCTTCACGTTTAAGAATATCAGCAATTTCCTTTTTCATTTTAGAAGCCGGAAGCTCTAATTTTTCATGACGTACCATATTGGCGTTGCGGATGCGGGTTAGCATATCTGCGATTGGATCTGTCATAACCATTACTACATTACCTCCTTCCCAAATCGGGGTTTACCAGCTTGCTTTTTTGACGCCTGGAATTTGGCCTTTATAGGCAAGTTCACGGAAACATATACGGCACAATTTAAATTTGCGAATTACAGAATGCGGGCGGCCGCAGCGTTCACAACGTGTATATTCGCGCACTTTAAACTTCTGCGGGCGTTTTGTTTCGCAATCATTGATTTTTTAGCCACAATTTTCCCTCCTTAAGATTAGCCCTTGGCTTATTTTTGAAAAGGCATGCCAAGCTGACTCAACAATTCACGTGCCTCTTCGTCTGTATTGGAAGAAGTTACGACAACAACATCCATGCCACGTACTTTGCTTACTTTGTCATAGTTGATTTCCGGGAAAATCAGCTGTTCTTTAATACCAAGTGTATAGTTGCCACGGCCGTCAAAAGCTTTTTTAGAAATACCGCGAAAGTCACGAACACGTGGAAGTGACACTGCAATCAGTTTTTGCAGGAATTCATACATCCGTTCGCCTCTTAAAGTTACTTTCGTTCCGATTGGCATTCCTTCACGAAGACGGAATCCGGCAATTGATTTCCTGGCACGTGTAACAATCGGTTTCTGTCCGGAAATCAGCGCAAGTTCCTCGACTGCGTTATCCAGTGCTTTCGTGTTCTGGACAGCGTCGCCGACACCCATGTTGACGACGATTTTTTCAATCTGAGGTACTTCCATTACGGAATCATATTCAAATTTATTCATCAGCGATGGCATAATTTCATCCTGGTATTTTTGCTTCAATTCGTTCATACGAGAGCCCTCCTTTCACCTGCGAACTATTTATCTAATGCTTCACCGGATTTTTGGCGATACGGACTTTCTTTCCATCACGTTCTTCATAACCAACACGTGTTGGTTCACCGGTTTTTGGATCGATTGGCATTACATTGGAAACATGGATAGCCGCTTCCTGGTTCAGAATCCCGCCTTGTGGGTTATCCTGTGAAGGTTTCGCGTGTTTCTTAATCATGTTGATGCCTTCAACCAGAACACGTTCCTTTTTCGGAAATGCTTCTAATATCGTTCCTTCTTTTCCGCTGTCTTTGCCGGAAATAACTTTGATTTTGTCACCTTTTTTACATGCATGCTTTACGCACCTCCTTGACAAGGCTTTTCTTTCTCTTTACAGTACTTCCGGAGCAAGAGATACGATCTTCATGAATTTTGCATCACGCAATTCACGTGCAACCGGTCCGAAAATACGAGTGCCTCTCGGGCCTTTGTCATCACGCACAACTACGGCAGCATTTTCATCAAAACGAATATATGAGCCATCATCGCGGCGTACACCGGATTTTGAGCGAACAATGACCGCTTTTACAATTTCGCCTTTTTGACAACGCCTCCTGGTGTAGCGTGTTTCACCGTGCAAACAACAATATCACCGATGTTGGCAGTCTTGCGGCCGGAACCGCCCAAAACTTTGATGGTTTTGACTTCGCGGGCACCAGAGTTATCTGCAACTTTCAAATTAGTTTCTTGCTGAATCATATCGCTGTGACCTCCCTTCGGATACCTTCCGAGCGAACTTAATTATATAATGACCGCTTCTTCAACGATTTCAACCAGACGGAAACGTTTGTAGCTGACAGTGGACGGGTTTCCATAATCCGAACAACGTCGCCATTTTTCGCTTGGTTATTTTCATCATGTGTTTTGAATTTTTTGGAATACTTCACACGTTTGCCGTACAACTGATGAAACTTGTATGTTTCAACTACAACTGTAATGGTTTTATCCATTTTATCGGAAACAACACGGCCTGTGTAAACTTTCCTATTATTACGCTCACTCATATTGAGGCAGCCTCCTCTCAGGTTAATTATTAATACTCAGTTCGCGCTGGCGCACAACAGTTTTCATACGGGCGATAGTCTTTTTCACTTCACGAATGCGCGCAGTGTTTTCAAGTTGACCTGTTGCGAGCTGAAAGCGTAAATTAAAGAGCTCTTCTTTTAATGACTTGACCTTCTGTTCAATTTCGGCAGTGGTTAGTTCTCTAATTTCATTAGCTTTCATTTGATTCACCACCAATTTCTTCACGTTTTACGAATTTAGTTTTAATCGGCAGTTTATGAGAAGCAAGCCGCAACGCTTCACGCGCAACCTCTTCAGGTACACCTGCTATTTCAAACATGATTTTTCCAGGTTTCACTACTGCTACCCAGCCTTCTGGAGCACCTTTACCGGAACCCATACGAACCTCTAGGGGCTTTGCAGTATATGGCTTATCAGGAAAGATTTTAATCCATACTTTACCGCCACGTTTCATATAGCGGGTCATTGCGATACGAGCTGCCTCGATTTGACGGCTTGTGATCCATGTCGGCTCAATTGCCTGCAGCCCATATTCACCAAAGGCAACTGTCTTGCCACCTTTTGCTTGGCCTTTCATACGGCCACGGTGCTGTCTGCGATATTTAACACGTTTAGGCATTAACATAATGCATGTCCCCCTTCCTTAGTTTTCTGTTTTCGTTGGAAGGACTTCTCCACGATAGATCCACACTTTGACACCCAATTTACCGTAAGTGGTGTCTGCTTCTGCTGTACCGTAGTCGATGTCGGCACGCAATGTGTGCAATGGAACCGTTCCTTCACTGTAATGTTCCGCACGGGCGATATCGGCGCCGCCTAGACGTCCGGACACTTGTGTTTTAATTCCTTTTGCTCCTCCACGCATCGCACGCTGGATAGTTTGTTTCTGTGCACGGCGGAATGAAATGCGGTTTTCGAGCTGACGTGCAATGTTTTCTGCAACAAGTGTCGCATTAAGGTCTACCTTCTTGATCTCAACAATATTAATGTGAACACGTTTGCCTGTCAGGCTGTTCAATGATTTACGCAAAGCTTCAACTTCAGATCCGCCTTTTCCGATAACCATTCCTGGCTTCCCGGTATGAATCGTTATATTCACACGATTGGCTGCACGCTCTATATCAATATGGGAAACTGAGGCTGTCCTCAAACGGTTTTCAAGATATTCTCTGATTTTAATATCTTCGTGAAGTAAGTCTGCATATTCGCTGCCGGCATACCATTTGGACTCCCAGTCACGGATGACACCGACGCGAAGGCCATTTGGATTAACTTTTTGACCCACTGACTATCCCTCCTTCTTTTCTGTTACCACGATCGTAATGTGGCTAGTGCGTTTATTGATTTGGCTTGCGCGTCCTTGTGCACGTGGACGGAAACGTTTCAACGTGACACCTTCATCAACAAAAGCTTCAGATATCATCAGATTATCGGCTTCCATTTCGTAATTGTGTTCTGCATTAGCAACAGCAGAGTTTAATACTTTTTCTACTTCCGGAGAAGCACCGCGTTGTGTATGACGCAAAATCGCAATTGCCTCGCCGATTTCTTTTCCTCGAATCAAATCTACGACTAAACGAACTTTACGAGGAGCAATGCGAACAGATTTTGCAACGGCTTTTGCTTGCATGTAGAGTGCCTCCTCTCATTAGCGTTTTGTTTTCTTATCATCGCCAGAATGCCCTTTAAACGTGCGGCTTGGCGCGAACTCACCTAATTTATGACCGACCATGTCTTCTGTCACATAGACAGGTACATGCTTGCGTCCATCGTAGACAGCAATTGTGTGTCCGACAAAATTAGGGAAAATAGTTGAACGACGGGACCAGGTCTTAATTACCTGCTTCTTTTCCGATTCATTCAAACCCTCTACCTTTTTCATAAGATGGTCATCTGCAAAAGGTCCTTTTTAAACTGCGGCCCATAGATAAACCTCCTTTCGCGGTTGGACAACAGGCATCCTGTTTCGCCTGAACTTCCGGTTATTTTTACGCTTGCGTACGATATATTTGTCTGATTGCTTATTGCGCTTACGAGTTCTATAACCGATGGTTGGTTTACCCCAAGGTGAGACGGGTGCTTCAAGACCGATGAATGATTTTCCTTCACCACCACCATGCGGGTGATCGTAAGCGTTCATAACAGTACCACGAACACTTGGACGTTTACCCTTCCAACGTGAGCGGCCTGCCTTACCTACTCGAATCAGCTCATTTTCCACATTACCGACTTGGCCGATTGTGGCACGGCATTCAGACAAGATCAAGCGAACTTCTTCTGATGTCAGGCGGACTAATGTGTATTTGCCTTCGCGTCCAATAATCTGCGCATCAGCACCTGCCGAGCGTACCAATTGGGCACCACGACCGGGTTTCAATTCGACATTGTGAATAATCGTACCGATAGGAATATCTTTTAGTTTCTTAGCATTTCCAAGTTTGATGTCAGCATCTTCGCCGGATATAATTTCCTGTCCAACTTTAATGCCTTTTGGAGCCAGGATATATCGCTTCTCACCATCAGCGTAATGAATCAGAGCAATATTGGCAGAACGGTTTGGGTCATATTCAACTGTAGCAACGCGTCCTTTGATGCCATCTTTATCACGCTTGAAGTCAATGATACGGTATTGTCGTTTTATGGCCGCCACCTTGATGACGAACGGTCATTTTACCCTGATTATTACGTCCGCCGCGTTTATACAATGGGCTTAACAGGGTTTTTTCCGGAGTGTCAGCCGTTATCTCCGTGAAATCAGCTGCAGACATATTACGTCTGCCATTTGATGTTGGCTTGAATTTTTTAATCGCCATCTTTTTCCCTCCTTCACTTGTTAGTTAATTAGCCTTCAAAAAAGTCCAGTTCTTTGCTGTCTTCCGAAAGCTGCACAATTGCTTTTTTGCGATCCGGGCGATAGCCGCCGTAACGGCCCATTCGTTTAAATTTACCTTTTACGTTCATCGTGTTAATGTTTTCTACTTTTACATCAAAAACAACTTCAACAGCATTTTTAATCTCTGTCTTATTCGATTTTGGATTTACTTCGAACGTATATTTCTTTTCTGCCATTAGATCAGATGAGTGTTCCGTAATGACAGGGCGCCTTATAACATCACGTGGATCTTTCATCGTGCCAGCACCTCCCCTGCTTTTTCAGCTGCATCTTTTGTTATGATCAGCTTGTCATGCTTCAGCAAGTCCAATACATTTACTTCGTCTACTGTAAGCACATGAACATTTGGAAGGTTGTTCGCTGAACGGGCAACAATAGCATCTTTATCAGCTGTCACGATCAGCGTTTTCGTATCTGCGTCCAGTGCAGCCAGCATTTTCTTAACTTCTTTTGTCTTTGGCGCATCGATTGAAATCTCATCCAGAACTAGCAGATTATCTTCATTCAATTTCGATGATAGAGCAGACTTTAGTGCTAGACGGCGCATTTTCTTTGGCATTTTATAGCTGTAACTACGTGGTGTTGGGCCAAATACAGTTCCGCCGCCAACCCATTGTGGTGAACGGATTGATCCTTGCCGGGCACGGCCTGTTCCTTTTGGCGCCAAGGTTTGCGTCCCCCGCCACTTACTTCAGAACGATTTTTCACTTTATGTGTGCCCTGACGCATGGATGCTTGTTGCATAACAACTGCCTCATGCATAACATGTGTGTTTGGTTCAATACCGAAAACGGCGTCATTCAGACTGACATCTCCGGCTTGAGATCCATCTTGATTCATTAGTGCTACTTTAGGCATGACATATCCTCCTTTCGTTTGTGTGATTAGTTAGCCTTTATTGCACTCGTCACTTTTACGAATGATTTCTTTGCTCCAGGAATGTTCCCTTTAACCAATAGTAAATTTCGCTCCGCATCTACTTTGACAATTTCCAGGTTTTGAATAGTAACCTGTTTACCACCCATTTGGCCCGGAAGCTTCTTGCCTTTAAATACGTGCATGGAGTTGATATCACCCAATGTACCCGGACCTCTATGGTAATGGGAACCGTGAGTTTCCGGACCGCGCTGCTGTCCGTGGCGCTTAATCGCACCCTGGAACCCTTTCCCTTTTGTTGTACCAGTTACATCAATCGTATCTCCTGCTTCAAACAAATCAACGCTAAGTTCCTGACCAACGTCATATTCATCAGGGCTAGCGTCACGGATTTCACGAACGTAGCGCTTAGGAGCTGTGCTTGCTTTTTCAGCATGACCTTTCTCCGCCTTGTTTGAACGTGATTCCTTTTTGTCTGCAAAACCGAGTTGCACTGCTTCGTAACCGTCATTCTCCATTGTCCGCTTCTGCAGAACAACGTTAGGCTCAGCCTGAATGACCGTTACCGGTGTCAATTCACCCTCTTCTGAGAAGAGTTGTGTCATGCCGATTTTGCGGCCTAAGATTCCTTTCGTCATCCGTTACACCTCCTATAATAACTCAATCGTTTATAATTTAATTTCAATGTCAACACCGGACGGCAGGTCAAGACGCATGAGTGAGTCGACTGTCTGCGGTGTTGGGTCGACGATGTCGATTAAGCGTTTATGCGTACGCATTTCGAACTGTTCACGGGCATCTTTAAATTTATGTGTCGCACGCAATACCGTGTAAACAGATTTTTCTGTTGGCAATGGTATTGGTCCGGACACATTCGCTCCCGACGTTTTGCAGTATCCACAATTTTTCTGCGGACTGATCTAGAATGCGGTGATCATAAGCTTTTAACCGAATACGGATCTTTTCTTTTGCCATTATTTTCCCTCCTTTACGCCCATTTTAAATAGACATGCTCCATGAAAATTTCTTGACCATCCGCCATGGCAAAGGGGCCGGGTGTGTCAACAACCTTTCAATTCATCGCTTTTTTGACCAACATTATCATTATACATAATTATGAAGGCCAACGCAACCACTGATTGTCTCTATCAAATAATTGCGCACATCTATGTATTATACAAACTTGACCCTGCAATTGCAAGGGCTGGGAAGCATTTTCTATAAAATTTCTAGCTTTTTCGTGCAAAATAGCTGTTGTTGCTCTGATAGACCGACGACATCCGCAGCTGAATGGTTTCAGAGGGATTTAGAATACGCTTTTTCAAAGGCTCTTTTCGTATACCCTGTTGTTATCCAGTGCAATTGAAATAACTGCGACACAAGTGCTACGTTGATTTCCACTCTGGGCAGTCGCTTTCACCACGGGCATAAGTGCGACATCTGCTCAAGTTCACGCTGTTCACTTTCGCAGTGTCTTCTTTACCGCGGGCACGGCTTCAGCCTCCGTTGCGGAAAACCGCCGCTGCTCAGGTCTAGACACATGCTGTTCCCGCAGGACAAGGAAGGCTCCGGCAGCGTTACATCGCACGAAGAAAATGTGTACACATTTTCGAGGAGTCGACTGCCCTCCGTTCCAATCAACCAACACAATAGAGATTTAATCAAGCAACAAATAAATGTATTGGGATTATGAACGCACAACACTAGCGGAGGAAATAAACGGAGACTCCTGTGGGAGCAGAGGCCTAGATGAGACCCCGAAGTGCAAAACGCGAGGAGGCTCATCAGCCGCCCACGGAAAGCGACGAGCAAGACATCCACCGAGTAAGCTGCGAGTTGCGAGGAGTGCGGCTTCACCGAAAGAACTTGCAACACGACGAGCACCAAGTGTATTTCCGTAGCGGTGGTCTAACACTCATACAAAGTTGTGTCGCAGTTTATAAAAGTTTCTAATTAAACTCTCATCCTAAAATGATGCAAATAGCAATAATCTTTAAGAGAACAGTCTTATCAAAAGAAAATAATTTAGCCTTCAA
>BBCA01000050.1 GCA_001311805.1 Lentibacillus juripiscarius JCM 12147
AAGTCGCGCGAAAACGGAGAAACTCGCGCGTCCCAAGCTGAAAGTCGCGCGAAAATCGAGAAGTCGCGCGTCCCGAGCCGAAAGTCGCGCGAAAATCGAAAAAGTCGCGCGAGCCGAACCAAAAGTCGCGCGAAAATCGGGAAACTCGCGCGACACCCTTCACCAACCGGCCAATTCACCAATATCACATAAAGGCCACTTGCAAGCATGTCCGATTTTCAGTACAATTTTAAAGATGCCATTTATAATAAGGAGTGTCGGCGAAATGGGTAAAGTGCATGTACTGGATCATCCGCTGATTCAGCATAAATTGACGTACATACGTGATAAACATACGGGGACGAAGGAGTTCCGCGAGCTTGTGGACGAGGTTGCCATGCTGATGGCTTTTGAAATTACAAGGAATTTGCCGCTGCAGGAAAAAACAACCGAAACACCGGTCATGGAGTCGACAACCAATGTGCTGGCCGGCAAAAAATCGGTCTGATTCCAATTCTGCGTGCGGGCCTTGGCATGGTGGACGGCATGCTGAAGCTGATTCCTGCTGCACGGGTTGGTCACGTTGGGCTGTACCGCGATCCGGAAACATTGACTCCGCATGAATATTACATCAAGCTGCCATCAGACATTGAGGAACGCGAGCTGATTGTGATCGATCCAATGCTGGCAACGGGCGGGTCGGCTAATGATGCTATCCATTCTCTGAAAAAGCGTGGGGCCAAACAAATCCGCCTTATGTGCCTAGTTGCGGCACCAGAAGGCGTTGAGGTCATTCAGAACGAACATCCGGATGTTGACATTTTCCTTGCTGCGCTGGATGAACGGTTGAATGAGCACGGCTATATTATTCCTGGGCTTGGTGATGCAGGCGACCGTTTATATGGAACGAAATAATAATGGGGTGTAAAAAGTGAAGAGACGGATAAAAGTGATGACCATTTTGGGACAAGACCGGAAGCAATCAAAATGGCACCGCTTGTCCTGGAGCTGAAACGTCCGGATGTATTTGAGCCGATTGTGGCGGTAACCGCACAGCACCGCGAAATGCTTGACCAAGTGATGGAAATTTTCGGCATTACACCCGACTTTGACCTGGATATCATGAAAAAGAAACAATCGTTGGCCCAAATCACAACACGTGCACTCGAAGGCCTTGATGAGGTCATGAAAGAGACGGAGCCTGACATGGTACTCGTTCATGGTGACACGACGACCACATTTGCAGCGTCACTGGCCGCGTATTATAACCAGATAGCAGTTGGTCACGTTGAGGCAGGACTGCGCACGTGGGATAAATATTCCCCGTATCCGGAAGAAATGAATCGCCAACTGACGGGTGTCGTGGCTGATTTGCATTTTGCACCTACAGATAAGTCAAAACATAATTTGCTGGAGGAAAACAAACCCGTAGATAACATTGTCGTTACCGGGAACACGGCAATTGACGCGTTAAAAACAACCGTTGATGACGATTACACCAGCCCAATCATGGACGAGGCTGGCGACCGGCGGCTGGTGCTTGTCACCGCACACCGCAGGGAAAACCTCGGCAGCAATATGGAGCAAATGTTCCGGGCAATCAAGCGGCTTGTTGATGAGCATGGTGACATTCAAGTTGTCTATCCCGTCCATCTTAACCCGGTGGTGCAGGAAACAGCAGCAAGCATTTTGGGCGATGATGACCGGATCAGACTGATTGAACCGCTCGGCGTTGTGGACTTTCATAACTTCGCGGCCAAGTCACATCTGATCATGACAGATTCAGGCGGCGTGCAGGAAGAAGCGCCATCATTGGGCGTGCCGGTCCTTGTCCTGCGCAACACAACTGAGCGACCGGAAGGCATTGAAGCAGGCACGCTAAAACTAGCAGGCACCGACGAAAATGAGATTTTCCAAATGGCCGATGAACTACTAAGCGACGAAGAGGCCCATGAAAACATGGCCAAAGCTTCCAACCCGTATGGCGACGGAGAAGCATCATCCAGAATCGCCGACGCCATCGAAACTTACTTCAAAAATAAAAAAGAGAGGATCCAGCGGGGGCTGGATCCTTTCCTATTGGGACGTGGGGACAGGCTCCTTGTCCCAGCTCAGCTATTAGTGGAAAATCAACCGGTGGGCGACAAGAATCAACCGGAACGGGGCGGAATCAACCGATTTGCATGAGGAATCGACCGGTATGTGTGAAATATCAACCGATGGGCGACAAGAATCAACCGGATTGGGGCGGATATCAACCGATTTGCATGAGGAATCAACCGGTATGCGCGAAATATCAACCGGTGGACCACAAGAATCAACCGGAGCCCACCCACGTTACCCCATCCGCACAAACATCAACCGGAGCCCACCCACATCAACCTTCGCCAAAAACATCAACCGGAACCGCTCACCCAGCATACGTGCGCTCCACTCCAAAAATCAACCGCTCCACTCCAAACATAAACCGCTCCGCCACAATCCTCATCCCTTCTTCATGTGCATGAATTCATTCTTATGTTCAAATGCTAATGGATATCATTCATCAAAAAAGGGGACTTCTGCTATGCGGCATTTCTTGCTGCTGATCATTACGGCTATGCTCATTCTGCCAGCTTCTGCCGCTGCCCGGGATCATACGACCGAACCCAAAAAATCTAAAGAAGAGGCGGTCATTATTGAAGTGGATGGCAACCCGGGCAAACGCAAAACATATTTGGAAACTTACCATCCATACATCGAAGTAATCACCGTTTATGACAAGCTGTTCAAGGGGCTCGCCTTGAAGGCAAAACCGAAGCAGCTGGAAAAACTGGATACCGTTGATTTCATTACAGCCGTTCATCCAGTGACGACATATCAGACCCAGACCGGATCGTCGAAACAGCCCATGTCCAGCTTGGAAGGAGCGACAAAAGACAGCGTGAAGCCTTCTTCATTAAACAATACGGACTATACTGGTGAAGGGGTACAAGTAGCTGTGATTGACACCGGGATTGACTATAACCACCCGGACTTGGAGGCGAATTTTGCCGGTGGTTATGACCTTGTCGATCTGGATGACGATCCGATGGAAACGACTGCAAAAGAAGGAATGCCGACTCAGCACGGGAGCCATGTCGCCGGGATTATTGCCGCAGATGGTGACCTTCAGGGAGTAGCCCCGGATGCAGAGTTGTACGCTTACCGTGCGCTTGGTCCGGGTGGAAGGGGGACGTCCGTTCAAGTTATTGCTGCGTTGGAACAGGCGGTGGAAGACGGGGCGGATGTGATTAATCTTTCGGTCGGCAATGCCATTAATGGGCCGGATTTTCCGACCAGCACAGCGGTGAACCGTGCCGTCGCCCTCGGTGTGCCGGTGGTCATCGCGAATGGCAACGATGGTCCGGGCAAGTGGACGATCGGCTCCCCGGCCACTGCCGCCAATGCATTATCCGTCGGCGCAGCAGCTTATCCACAGACAGTGCCGTATCTGGAGGAATCGCTTCACGACAAAAATTCCTCTGCAGCTTATGCAAGGGTCTGTTGACTGGAATTTGACGAAGGATTATAAAATTCAGCCATTCTCAAGCGGAAATGTCCGTGGCAAAATAGCGCTGATGGAGCGCAGCAAAAACGCCTTTTCACGAAATGGCGAAACAGGCGGAAGAAGCGGGCGCGAAAGCAGTGCTCATTTACAACAACGAGCCTGGGCTGTTTCAGGGGATGGTTCAAAACCCTAAGGATCCTGTCACCATTCCCACTGCATCGATAACGAAAAAAGATGGAAAATGGCTTGTGGAAAAGGCAACGAACGACGGTCTGTACATGGATACCAAATACAAGCAGACAGAAAAACAGATGGCGGCATTCAGTTCGCGCGGCCCTGTCACCGTGAATTGGGATCTGAAGCCTGGCATCAGCGCACCGGGAACGAATATTTTGAGTACGGTCCCAGGCGGCTATCGTCATTTGCAGGGAACGAGCATGGCCGCTCCGCACGTAACCGGTGTGATGGCGCTGCTGATGGAAGCACACCCTGACTGGGACATCAGCCAGCTCGTCGGATCCATAAAACGACAGCTAAACAATCCAAAACGCCAGCGGAAAACCGCTCGCACCAATCAGCCAGGGACCGGGTGAAATTCAGCCGAAACAAGCTATCAACACAAAAACGATCATGGATGACCCATTGCTGTCATTTGGCAAAATCACCGAACTTCATGAGACAAAAGACATCACCGTAACGGTTACCAATACGTCGGATACGAAACAGTCGTATTCGCTTTCCGCACCGGATCACCAAAAAGGAATAAACTGGCGGCTCCCAGGATCATTCACGTTAAAACCGGGTAAGTCCAAACAGCTCACCATTGCGGCAAGTATTAACAGCGAAATGCTCGATAAAGGAATCCATCAAGGCTGGGTGACGCTGAACAGGGGTGATCAGCAATATGAAATGCCTTATCTGTTTGTGAACAAAGCAGCGGATTATCCAAAAGCAATGGGATTCGGCTTTTCGTTAAAACCGTTTTCTGATGACACATACGCGTATCAGTTATATTTGCCTGATCCGGCCGAACGTATCGAAGTCAATCTGTACAGTATGGACACATTGGTGCATGATAGGACATTGGTGCAGTCTGACGATCTTCAAGTAGGCCTGAACAAAGGAACCCTGCCGGTCGAGAAGCTTGGCAAACCAGGCAACTACCGGGCTGTCATTACGGTAAAACTTGAAAACGGCAAGATGGAAAGTTATCAGACAGAACTGCAAATCCCGCAGCATGCAACGTAACAGGCGGCAAAAGGATGCTGGACGCAATTCGACTGACAGCACTTAGGACGAGGACCGCCACAGTGATGATGTACTCGGGGTCCGCGGGCTCAATACTACACATCGAACAACCGCATAAAACGTCATAACGTGACACAAATCCGGCAAACCGGCCTGGCATCACTATATGAACAGACAAACGTAAAGTTGTCACATAATGTTCATACTGCCAGGCCGTTTTTTCCTTTATAATGGGAGTGACAAACGGAGGTCATGACCCGGCAGAAGTGTGGCAGAAGCGTGATAATGCAAAGATGAAACTGGCAGCAGATGGAAGTGTTTTTTATACTCGTACTAATTGACAATGGGGTAGGGCTAATGTACACTAGCTTAGTGTGGAATGGTAAGGGTTTCATGGCTTTTGAACGTTCACCTTATATAATTCTATGATAGTTGTTCCATATGAGCAGTGATTTACCTCACACTTTTGCCAACATTCTGCGCAATCAATCAGGAACAGACTATCATGTCAATTCCCCGGGAGAAGAGTCAAATCATGTCGTACTATGAAAATATGGTCAGCAGGCAGCGCAAGTGGATGTTTTATCTTTTAGCAGCATTCATGCTGGGGGCAGGTTTCACACCATATCCACATATTTTCCTCGGACTTTTTAGGTGGTTCTGTCAGTTTGTACAACCTATGGCTGCTCCAGCGAAAAATTAATGCATTTGCTGAATCTGTACAAAGGAATGAATCGGCAAGCGGGCTTGGCAGCATGTCCCGGATGGCAGCAGCAGTCTTTGCTGTGATTATTGCACTTCGATTCGCTGAATATTTCGACATGGTTTCTGTTTTAATTGGATTAATGACATCCTATCTAGTCATTGTGATAGATTTTTTATGTTCAAATCTAAGGAATAGTGCTTGGGGGGTGAAAAAAGATGGATCATGAAGCACCAATGGCGAATGATGTGTGGGGGATAGCCTGGCTGGATTTCAACTTGTCCACTGTTCTTATGACGGCGATAGCCTCCCTCATCGTGTTTATCCTTTGTGTCCTTGCTTCTAGGAAACTTCAAATGAAGCCGTCAGGAGCACAGAATGCCATGGAATGGATTGTTGATTTTGTTAAAGGCATGATTAGTGACACAATGGATTGGAAAACTGGCAGAATTTTCCTGCCGTTTGTACTAACACTCATTACTTACATTTTTGTAAGTAATATGCTGGGGGTCATGACCTTGATGACATTCGGTGATGAATTATGGTGGAAATCACCGACAGCAGACCCTGGCATTACCCTGACGTTAGCTTCGATGGTGATTGTAATGACCCACTATTATGGAATTAAAATACGTGGAGGAAAAGAATACGGGAAGGACTTCTTACGGCCATTCCCAGCATTTCTGCCAATCAAAGTCATCGAAGAATTCTCAAACACCTTAACGTTAGGTCTTCGTCTGTTTGGTAACCTTTACGCTGGTGAGGTGCTGTTGTCACTGTTAGCCGGACTGACAGCATCAGGTTTTCTCGGATTCCTGGGCGGAGCCGTCCCAATGCTGGCATGGCAGGGATTCAGTGTGTTTGTTGGCACAATCCAGGCATTTATTTTTACAATCCTGACACTGGTGTACATGTCACACAAAGTATCAAGCGAACATTAAGACTTAAGAACATGGTAAGTTATCCCTTTCAGCAGAAATGTGCTGAATAAGGAATGTACTTAAAACTAATACAACTAATTTGAGGAGGATTTATATTATGGGAGCTTTAGCAGCAGCATTAGCAGTAGGTTTGGCGGCATTGGGTGCCGGTGTAGGTAACGGTCTAATCGTAAGTCGTACGGTCGAAGGAATCGCGCGTCAGCCTGAACTTAGAGGCCAATTGCAGACAACGATGTTCATTGGTGTCGGTTTGGTTGAGGCAGTACCGATCATCGCCGTTGTTATTGCATTAATCGTTATGTAATGGACTGGATGAACAGGCACCATCAATAATGGCGAAGATTAACTCGTCAAAGAGACTTCGCCGTTGTTTTATACTTGGATGACTCTAACTTAATGATATTGTTGGTTGTTTTTGATATGTAATGTGAAAGGAGTGAATACTGTGCAAGCATTCACCAGTATGCCGCTTTATGCAGGACTTGGCGGGCTTGAGGTTGGTACAATGGCAACCCAGCTGTTCTTCTTTATCGTTTTGCTCATACTTCTGCGTAAATTTGCATGGGGACCGTTGATGGGCGTTATGCAAAAGCGCGAAGAATATGTCGCGAATGAAATCGAAGCTGCAGAAAAGAGTCGTGAGGAAGCTGAAAAAGCGCAGGCAGAAGCAGCAGATCAATTGAAACAGACAAAGCAGGAAGCACAGCAGATTATAGATGATGCGAAAAGCACTGGCGCCAAGCAGGAACAGGAGATTATCAATAATGCTCGCCAGGAAGCTGAGCGCATTAAAGAATCAGCGCAGGAAGAAATCGCAAATGAAAAAGAGAAAGCCATTCAGGCACTTCAGGACAAAGTGGCTTCACTATCCGTACAAATTGCTAGCAAAGTGATTGAAAAAGAAATCAGTGCACAGGATCAGGAAAAACTGATTGATGAGTATATTAAAGAGGCAGGAGAAGAGCGATGAGTGATGCAGCCGTTGCAAAACGTTATGCGGAGGCGCTTTTCCAGCTAGGCAATGAAAAAGGAACAATGGATCAATTAGCCGAAGAGTTTCATGTCCTGAAAACCACTTTTGATGAAAACAACGAACTGGTGCCATTCCTGAAGCATCCGCGAGTGAATAATGAACAAAAGGAACAATTCATTAATAACGTGTTCCAATCGTTCTCGGCCGATGTTGTCAACTTGCTGCATCTCTTGGCAGAGCGGCATCGTATTGACATCGTGCCGTCCGTTATTGACCATTTTATCCGCTTGGTGAACGATGCGAAAGGTATGGAAGAAGCCACCGTTTATTCCATTCGGGAGTTGTCACAGACGGAGAAGGAGCGCCTTGAGAAGACGTTTGCCAAGCGTTTCGGCAAACAGGCAATCAAGATTACATCCGTTGTTGATCCATCGGTCATCGGTGGCATTAAGCTGCGGATTGGCAACACCATTTACGATGGATCTATTCAAGGCAAACTGAAACGGATCGAACGGGGTATTTTAACGGCAAACTAATGAAGATAGGGGTGAAATGGTATGAGCATCAAAGCTGAAGAAATCAGTTCGCTGATTAAACAGCAAATCGAGAATTTTGACTCTGATATCGAAGTCAGCGATGTTGGCACGGTTATTGAAATCGGTGATGGTATCGCACGTGCTCATGGCCTTGATGATGCCATGGCCGGTGAGCTAGTTGAATTTTCGAACGGTGTCATGGGTATGGCGCAGAACCTGGAAGAATCAACGTCGGTATCGTCATACTAGGCCCGTATGCAGATATTAAAGAAGGCGATGAGGTCCGCCGTACAGGCAGGGTCATGCAAGTACCTGTTGGGGAGGATCTTCTTGGACGCGTGGTGAACCCGCTTGGACAGCCGATTGACGGCAAAGGTCCAGTGGAAACATCAAAAACCGCGCCATTGAGTCACCTGCACCATCCATCATGGATCGGCAGTCCGTTGACGAGCCGCTGCAGACCGGTATTAAAGCGATTGACGCATTGGTGCCAATCGGCCGCGGACAGCGTGAATTAATCATCGGTGACCGTCAGACAGGGAAAACAACCATCGCAGTCGATACAATTTTGAACCAAAAAGAAGAAGATATGCTCTGTATCTATGTGGCAATCGGACAGAAGGACTCAACCGTCCGCTCAACAGTGGAAACATTCCGCCGCCACGGTGTGCTTGACAAGACCATTGTCGTGTCCGCCGGCGCGTCAGAACCTGCACCACTATTGTACCTTGCACCATATGCAGGGGTGTCCATGGGTGAAGAGTTTATGTATAACGGCAAGCACGTGCTTGTTGTCTATGATGACCTGACAAAACAAGCCGCTGCATACCGCGAACTTTCCTTGCTGCTGCGCCGCCCGCCAGGCCGTGAAGCATTCCCAGGGGACGTTTTCTACCTGCATTCACGTCTATTGGAGCGTGCAGCGAAACTGAATGACGATAAAGGTGGGGGATCGCTTACCGCACTGCCATTTGTTGAAACCCAAGCTGGCGATATCGGTGCCTATATCCCGACGAACGTCATATCCATCACGGACGGACAAATCTTCCTGCAGTCCGACTTGTTCTTCTCCGGTGTACGTCCGGCGATTAACGCAGGTCTGTCGGTATCCCGTGTTGGTGGTTCGGCACAGCGGAAGGCGATGAAGAAGGTTGCCGGAACACTGCGTCTTGACCTTGCGTCCTTCCGTGAACTGGAAGCATTCGCACAGTTCGGTTCGGACCTTGACAAATCAACACAGGCCAAGCTTGACCGTGGTGCCCGCACAGTTGAAGTGCTGAAGCAGGGGCTGCATAAACCGCTGGCCGTTGAAAAACAGGTTATGATCATCTACGCCCTGACAAAAGGATTCCTTGATGACATTGCAGTCGAGGATGTGACAAGATTCGAGGATGAATTCCATATATGGCTCGATGAAAACCGCAGTGAACTGCTTTCCGTTATCCGCGAAACAGGTAAACTAGCGGAAGCAGAAGACATGAATGAAGCAGTCGAAGCATTCAAAAAGAAATTTATGCCGACTGAAAAGTAATAACGGACGATAAGAACAGGTTTGGAATAGAGGTCCCGATTGCCGGAATATGACCTCTGACCTCCTGCCTCTTTGTGAAGGAAGGGTGGTGAACAAAGCTTGGCATCCCTTAGAGATATACAAAAACGTATTGATTCAACATCAAAAACGAAAAAGATCACCAAAGCGATGGAGATGGTTTCCGCTTCCAAAATGAACAAAGCAGAAGCAAATGCAAAGGCATTTGTGCCATATAGCGAAAAGATTCAGGAAGTGGTCGCTAATATCGCAGGCAGCAGCGTTGATGCATCTCATCCACTGCTGCAGAAACGGGAAGTAAAGAAAACCGGCTATTTCGTCATTACATCTGACCGCGGCCTGGCCGGTGCCTATAACAGCAGCGTTCTGAAAAAGACATATGAAACCATTCATCAAAACCACCAATCGACGGATGAATATACCATTCTTGTTATCGGACGTGTCGGCTATGACTTTTTCAAGAAGCGCAATATGCCGGTGACGAAGCATATCATTGGTATGGCAGACCAGCCGGATTTTAATGATATTAAAGAACTTGCGGCAGAAACGGTGCAAATGTTTATTGATGGGGAAATTGATGAACTGAAAATGGTCTACAACCATTATGTTAGTGCCATCTCGCAAGTGGTCACGTCCAAAAAACTGCTCCCGCTGACCGACATTGGGCAGGAAAGTGGAGCCTCTAGTGTCAGCCAGTACGAGTACGAACCAGATCAGGAGCAGATTCTGAAAGTGCTGCTGCCGCAATATGCGGAAAGCCTGATTTACGGTGCGCTTCTGGACGGCAAAGCCAGTGAGCACGCAGCACGGATGACGGCCATGCGCAATGCAACCGATAATGCGAATGACCTTATCGATGATTTGACATTGTCTTACAACCGTGCACGTCAAGCGGCGATCACACAGGAAATCAACGAAATCATTGGTGGAGTGGCTGCACTCGAATAAATAATTTTATCAGCAGGCTGTTTTGCAGATGCTGCAGAACAAGTAATACAGCTGTATGACTTCGGAAGTGCATGCTGTTCTGAAGACAACCAATTGATGCATTTTTCATAGAGTAAGATAGGAGGGAAATCAATGAGCAAGGGACACATTACACAAGTCATGGGCCCTGTTGTCGACGTTGCGTTCGACGAAGGAGAGCTGCCGGACATTTATAACGCACTAACGGTCAGTGCCGATGACGGGGATAATGCAACCGAACTGACGCTGGAGGTTGCACTACACCTTGGTGACAACGCAGTACGCACGATTGCCATGTCCTCAACAGACGGGATCAAACGTAATATGCCCGTTGTCAACACTGGTGCGTCCATCTCAGTGCCAGTAGGTGAACAAACGCTCAGCCGTGTGTTCAACGTACTTGGCGACCATATTGATCTTGATGAACCAATTCCGGATGATGTGCGGCGTGATCCGATCCACCGCCAGCCTCCTGAATTCGAAGACCTGACAACAGATACAGAAATTCTGGAAACAGGAATTAAAGTTGTTGACTTATTGGCACCATATACAAAAGGTGGTAAAATCGGCCTGTTTGGCGGTGCCGGAGTCGGTAAAACCGTTCTGATCCAGGAACTGATCAACAACGTTGCACAAGAACACGGCGGTATTTCCGTATTTGCCGGTGTTGGTGAACGGACACGTGAAGGAAACGACCTTTACTATGAAATGAAAGATTCAGGTGTTATTCAGAAAACTGCCATGGTTTTCGGACAGATGAACGAACCGCCTGGAGCTCGTATGCGTGTCGCCCTGACTGGCCTGACAATGGCTGAGTACTTCCGTGATGAAGAAGGCCAAGACGTGCTGTTATTTATCGATAATATCTTCCGTTTTACCCAGGCAGGTATGGAAGTGTCCGCACTACTTGGCCGCATGCCGTCAGCCGTTGGTTACCAGCCGACACTGGCAACGGAGATGGGCCAATTGCAGGAGCGTATCACGACAACGGATAAAGGATCGGTTACATCCATTCAGGCAATCTATGTTCCGGCCGACGACTACACGGACCCAGCACCAGCGACTACCTTTGCCCACTTGGATGCGACAACCAACCTGGACCGTTCCTTGTCCGAGCAAGGTATCTATCCAGCCGTGGATCCGCTTGCTTCCACATCACGTGCGCTTGACCCGGAAGTTGTCGGTGACGAGCATTACAACGTGGCCCGTGAAGTACAGCAGACACTGCAAAAATATAAAGAACTGCAGGACATCATCGCCATCCTTGGTATGGACGAACTGTCCGACGAAGACAAAATGACAGTATCACGTGCACGCCGCATTCAGTTCTTCCTGTCACAGAACTTCCACGTGGCAGAGCAGTTCACAGGCCAGCCAGGATCCTATGTACCGGTCTCTGAAACCGTACAAGGGTTCCGGGAAATTCTGGACGGCAAATACGACGACTTGCCAGAAGATGCATTCCGCCTTGTCGGACGCATTGAGGACGTTGTCGAAAAAGCAAAAGAAATGGACTAATTAATCAGGCATCACCGGATGAAACAGCATAAAGGGTAGGCGTTTGGACACAAGGCAGACGTGGTATTGTCATGTGTGCGGGGGCTGTGAGGTTGGTATGCAGCTTGTACTGTTGTGCAGCTATCACCTGACGTGCGCTCACCCCCGAACGCTGTCTCATCCGGCTATGCCATTGTCTGAGGAGGGGTTACATTGAAAACACTGGATGTGAGTGTTGTTACTCCTGATGGCCCAGTATTGGAAGATCAATTTGAAATGGTCAGCTGTAAAGCCGAAAACGGCGAACTCGGTGTTTTGCCTGGACATATTCCAATGGTTGCCCCATTATCAATCAGTTCCGTCCGTCTTAAACAAGACGATGATTCGGTAGGACTGGCTGTCAATGGCGGATTTCTTGAAGTACGTCCTGACAAAGTGACCATCCTGGCACAGTCGGCAGAAAAACCGGCAGAAATAGACGTCCAGCGCGCAGAAGAAGCAAAAACGCGCCGAGCGACGCCTCGAATCAAAGCAGGAAAACGTCGACTTCCAACGGGCAGAATTAGCACTCAAACGAGCAATTAATCGATTGGATATCTCACAATAAAAGGAAAATCTCTTGTAACAATGTGTTATAAGGGATTTTTCTTTTTGTTGTTGTGTGGGTTGAGTGGCGTGTATCGACCGTTCGTTGGGGATAATCAACCGGTTAGGGCCGAGAATCGACCGTACACCAGTAAGAATCAACCAGTCAGTGGGAGAATCGACCGTTCGTTGGGGATAATCAACCGGTTAGGGGCGAGAATCGACCGTATACCGGTAAGAATCAACCAGTCAGTGGAACAATCAACCGTTTGGGTCCCGGAATCGATCGTACACCGGTAAGAATCAACCAGTCAGTGGGATAATCGACCGTTCGGAAGAGAAAATCAACCGATTAGGTCCCAGAATCGACCGTACACCGGTAAGAATCAACCAGTCAGTGGAATAATCGACCGTTCGGGAGAGAGAATCAACCGGTAAGGTCCAAGAATCGACCGTACACCAGTAAGAATCAACCAGTCAGTGGAATAATCAACCGTTCGGGAGAGAGAATCAACCGGTCAGCTCCAACTATCGACCGGTCGCCGCCGAGTATCAACCACTCGACAACAAAATCGTCCTGTTCACGACAATCATCGTGCCGAGGCTATCAACTACTAGCCAGAAAACGTCAAACATCTGCTGTTCATCTTAAAAATAGTAATCCCATGACAAAACCCGGCACTTCATCCATTATTGACAGCATCTGCACATCCATATGGAACAAATCCTGCACATTTCCCGTTATTGGTGTCGATATTTCCCGGGAAATGATGGCGTTGATCATTTGATGTATTACCCAGTCTTAAAATAATTGACATCCAACGGCTTTGGTGGCAAAGTAACAGGTAGACTTAAGGTACTATGAATATTTAAAAGCAAGGTGTGGAGTTATGTTTTCATCAATAGGTATTACCGCATTAATTGGAATGCTATCACATTTACTATTCATCTATATTACATGGCGTGTCATTACGACTATCAATTTTGACCCGCTGATCAGAAAGGGCCGTGAAACGGAGGCCAGGCTGCTCATTATATTTGTTGCCATTGCTATCGGCACAAACGTCAGTCGATTTTTCCTCGACTTCATCCAATGGTCACAGGATTTGCTGTTCCTATTTTAATAAGCAGGGCGCTTCCATCCTATGAACAACAAAAAAAATACCCGTTTAAGAGAAATCCCTTTTGTTCATACTAAGAGTATAGTGAACAAGGGGGATTTTTCTATGCGAAAGATGGCATTTATCATATCTATTTTTCTAGTTTTGTAGGGAATGCTGTGGCGGCTTCCGGTCAGACGAATAAGATGGTGGATCTGGCATCGATTGTCTCTGATGCTGGGCTTGAAGCGGAAAGCTGGCAGGTGACGGTTAAAGAAGAAATGGACCGGGAAACGCTGAACCAATATGTTGATCAGCTGCAGGCAAAAGATAGTTATATTTCCTCAAGCAAAGAAGGGGAAAATAGTATAAAAATATTTATTTGAGTACGGTCAAAATCAGGAAGGTATTTCCGAATATTATCAAGTGGTTATTCCAAAAAATCCGGTGCATCAAGCGGAGTTTGTTGCGGTGTTCAAGGGTAAATCGTGGGACGGCAAGGTGGAAGAAACATATCGTTTCCGAATGAATAAAGTAAAAGATACATATTTTAGCGGAAGTTCAACAACATTTTGCTTGTCTGACTGCACCGATTGATGGTACAATGGGAAGTGTTTATTTTTTGATAAACTGAAAGAGTCTATGAATCTGACTTTGACGCAAACGCAGCACGACACCGTGAAGAAATCGAGTATGGAAAAATAGTTTATGGGCATACGCCTATGTGGAATGAAGAAATTGTGATGGAGAAGCCGATGAATGTACAAATGGTGCTGAAAGACAACGAATCTGACAAAGCATCACTGACGATAGGCACACCTATCCTGATTACTGAATACTAATATAGTGAAATCGGATGATAAGGGGATTAAAAATATGGAAAAATCATCGTAAGAGGTGGGCAGCGACTGCATGGCACTGTCAGGGTCGAAGGTGCTAAAAACGCAGTATTGCCTGTCATAGCAGCAAGTATGCTCGCAAGTGAAGGCGAAAGTGTCATCACTGATGTCCCTGTCCTTGCTGACGTGTATACCATTAATGAAGTTTTGCGCAATATGAATGCCAGTGTAACTTTTACCAATAATACAGTTTACGTGGATACATCCCGGCAGCTAATGACGGAAGCTCCATCGGAATATGTGCGGAAAATGCGCGCATCTGTCCTGGTGCTCGGTCCTTTGTTGGCCCGCTATGGCCATGCAAAAGTTGCTATGCCAGGCGGATGTGCTATTGGGTCAAGGCCGATTGATCTGCACTTAAAAGGCTTTGAGGCAATGGGCGCGAAAGTCCACGTTGGCAATGGATTTGTGGAATTGGAAGCAGAAGGACGCCTTCACGGGGCGAAAATTTATCTGGATATGCCAAGTGTGGGAGCCACGGAAAATATTATGATGGCTGCAGCACTGGCTGAAGGCACCACGACGATTGAAAACTGTGCCAAAAGAACCGGAGATAGTCGATCTGGCCAATTTCCTGAATAAAATGGGTGCCAAAGTCGTCGGCGCCGGTACGGAAACGATACGGATCGAAGGCGCTGAAAAACTTCACGGTGCAAATCATTCCATTATCCCGGACCGGGTGGAGGCTGGAACCTTTATGGTTGCTGCAGCTATTACCGGCGGGAACGTCCTGATTGAAAATGCAGAAAGCGAGCATCTGCGCTCAGTTATTTCCAAACTGGAGGAAATGGGCGTAACGATTTTGACGAAGGGGACGGCATTCGTGTCCTTGGACCGGATAAACTGCTGGCAACAGATATAAAAACATTGCCGCATCCTGGATTCCCGACAGATATGCAGTCCCAGATGATGGCACTGATGCTGAATGCGTATGGAACGAGTGTCATCACGGAAACAGTATTTGAAAACAGGTTCATGCATGTTGAAGAGTTTCGCCGCATGAATGCCAAGATGAAAATTGAAGGCCGCAGTGTGATTATTGAAGGCCCTGGAGATCTGCAGGGTGCGGAAGTTGCTGCGACGGATTTGCGTGCAGCTGCAGCACTCATTCTGGCAGGATTGCGGGCAGATGGAATCACACGTGTGACCGATCTGAAGCATCTGGATCGCGGCTATGTAGATTTCGCCAATAAACTGTCTGCGCTCGGAGCATCGATTGAACGCGTCGATGCGAATGGGGATGCGGTAAACCCATTTGCCCATTTGAGCGAGCGACCGGTGAGTTTCTTGACATATCTCTCCCGGTCCTGATTGTGATACGTTTGATTGGTAGTTAGATATAATACTGCCAAAAATTTTCCTCCAGTGAAAATGAAATACGTGCGTAAAAAACAGGTGCCTCTATGCACCTGTTTTTTGTGCGACAAACTCCTCCTAATCCCACTATCATTCAAAATCTTGTTGCATTTCACCAGAAATCTGATAAAATTAAAAGAAAATTACAAATCATGAAAACGGATTCAATAGCTGGTGATGATGAGGTGCTTAAGATGATACATATATCAATCCCTAAAGCTATATCTATGTAAGTAAGTAAATCATCATGACCATTTCAGGATGCAACCAGTAATGGAGCCAGCATCGCAATAACAGTTTCATAGAGGGGGGACAGCATGCTGCGATATATTTTGAAACGGTTTGCCATTATGGCGATGACATTGTGGATTATTGTCACATTAACATTTGTCCTGATGGTAACCATACCAGGCTCACCGCTGAACGAGGAGCGAACAACAAATGAAGTCGTTCAAGAGAATCTGGAAGAACATTATAATCTGGATGAGCCTTATTACATTCAGTATATTCTTTATTTGAAATCAATTGTCACGCTTGATTTCGGTCCATCAATCAAGCAGCCGAACGAAACGGTAAATGATCTTCTGGGCCGGGGGTTTCCGATTTCCTTTGAACTGGGGATTATCACAATCGTGGTGGCTGTCATTTCCGGTGTGATTCTGGGTATTTTGCGGCACTCAAGCACAACGGTATCATTGATTATTTGGCGATGACGATTGCGGTTCTCGGGATATCGATTCCCAACTTCGTGCTGGCAACACTGCTCATTCAAGTGTTTGCCGTTTATCTTAACATTTTGCCGGCCGCAACATGGTCAAGTCCGGTGCACATGATTTTGCCGACGGTAGCACTTGCCACGGGACCGATGGCGATTATTGCACGTCTGACCCGCTCGACCATGCTGGAGGTACTGACACAGGATTATATCAAAATGGCGCGTGCCAAGGGGTTGAAACCGTGGAAAATCATTGTGAAGCACTCACTGAAAAACGCCCTTATGCCGGTAGTTACGATTATGGGGACACTGCTGGCAGGTATTTTGACAGGAACATTTGTCATTGAACAAATTTTCGGCATCCCGGGCATGGGCAAATATTTTGTCGAAAGCATTAACCAGCGGGACTACCCCGTTATCATGGGAACGACAGTATTCTACAGCGCGTTTTTGATTTTGATGTTGTTTTTAGTCGATATTGCGTACGGGCTTCTGGATCCGCGCATCAAGCTGCATGAAAAAGGAGGCAAGTCATGACACAGCCGGAAAAAGACTCGACATCCATTCACTCTCCTGCTGCAGTCCCGGATGAATGGTTTTCCTGGAAAAAGAAAGACCTGGATGCAGCAGAATCGGTAGCACGTCCATCCCTCTCCTACTGGAAAGATGCGTGGCGGCGCCTCCGGAAGAACAAACTGGCCATGGCCGGACTTGTTTTCCTAATCATACTTGGAATTATGGCTATTATCGGGCCGATGATCTCGCCCTATTCCGTTATCGATCAGAACCGGCCGAATCAGTTCAGGCCACCGTCGATGGATCACTTATTCGGTACTGATTCCCTTGGCCGCGATGTGTTCACCCGGACATGGTATGGGGCCAGAATCTCGCTGTTTGTCGGACTGATGGCGGCATTGATTGACTTTTTATCGGAGTTATTTATGGGGGCATTTCCGGTTATAAAGGTGGCCGCACGGACAGTATCATGATGCGGATCATTGAAATTTTGTACGGACTTCCGTATTTATTGGTCGTTATTTTGCTTCTGGTCGTCATGGGACCGAGTCTGACGACGATTATTATCGCGCTATCGGTGACCGGCTGGGTCGGGATGGCCCGGATTGTCCGCGGGCAAGTTCTGCAGATAAAAATTTCGAGTTTGTGCTCGCTTCCCAGTCGTTTGGTACGAAAACACCGCGCATTATCCGTAAGAATCTGCTCCCGAATACGATGGGGCCGATTATTGTGCAGATGACGCTAACCGTTCCGAACGCAATTTTTGCCGAGGCATTTTTAAGTTTTCTCGGGCTGGGCATCCAATCCCCGTTTGCAAGCTGGGGTGTCATGGCGAATGACGCGCTTGGAGCGATTTTGTCCGGATACTGGTGGACATTATTTTTCCCGGCCTTTTTCATATCGTTTACGATGTTTGCATTTAACGTATTAGGCGACGGGCTGCAGGATGCGCTTGATCCGAAGCTGAGGAAGTAGGTGAGGAGAAATGGAGAAAATACTCGACGTCAACGATTTGCACGTAACCTTTTCCACATATGGCGGGACGGTTAAAGCAGTAAGAGGGGTCAGTTTTGATCTGCACAAAGGGGAGACGCTCGCTATTGTCGGGGAGTCCGGCTGCGGCAAAAGTGTCACATCCAACGCCATCATGCGGCTGATTCCTGATCCACCCGGCAAAATTTCCAAAGGGACGATTACATTTAAAGAAAACAATCTCACCAATATGTCGGAAAAAAGATGCGTTCCATTCGTGGTGTGGACATATCGATGATTTTCAGGATCCGATGACCGCCTTGAACCCAACACTGACCATCGGGACCCAGCTGATGGAAGGGCTGAGAGAGCACAGCAACGTCGGGTGCCGAAGCGAAAAGAAAAGCGATTGAAATGATGGAGCTCGTCGGGATACCGAACCCGGAGGAACGGTTCAAACAGTATCCGCACCAGTTCAGTGGCGGGATGCGGCAGCGTATCGTTATTGCGATTGCCCTCATCTGTGAGCCGGAGCTGTTGATTGCGGATGAACCGACGACCGCGCTGGATGTGACGATACAGGCGCAAATTCTGGAACTGTTTGAGCGCATCCAGGAAAAGACGGGTGTTTCCATCATTCTGATCACCCATGACCTCGGGGTGGTGGCGAAAATAGCGGACCGCATCATTGTGATGTACGCCGGAAAAATTATCGAATCCGGCACAAGGCGTGAGATTTTTTACAGCCCGGAACACCCGTATACCAAAGGGCTTTTGCAGTCCGTGCCAAGACTTGATATCAAAGGGGAAAAACTGATCCCGATTGACGGGACACCACCTGATTTATTCTCACCTCCACAAGGCTGTGCGTTCACAGCGCGCTGTCCGATGGCAATGGAGGTGTGTAATAAAGTTTACCCGGTCCAGACGGAATTAAGTGATACACACAAAGTGGATTGCTGGCTCCAGGATGACCGGGCGAAGCAACTATTGGCTGAAACGGCCGATAAAACATAATAAGGGGGAACAGGTATGAAGAAGGGTTTGCTGTGGCTCATCGCACTTCTCGCTATTGCTGTGCTGGCGGCATGTACAACGTCCAGCGGCAATGAAAGTGACGCAGATGAAGGAAGTGATTCCGGTAACAAGCAAGCGGAGGAGGGTTCGAGTGATGAAAAAGTGCTGTACATGAACAACGGGGAAGAACCGACATCCCTTAACCCGCCGATTGGCTTTGACTCGGTATCCTGGAACGTCCTGAACAACATGATGGAAGGGCTGACTAGGCTGGGCAAAGATGACGAACCGAAGCCGGCGATGGCCGAGGACTGGGAAAAGTCGAACGGAGGCAAAACATATACGTTCCAACTCCGTGAAGATGCGAACTGGTCGAATGGCGATCCTGTTACGGCTGAAGACTTTGTCTATGCCTGGAAACAGTTGCTAAATCCGGAAACAGGCTCATCAGCCGCATTTCTCGGCTACTTTATTGAAGGAGGGGAAGCGTATAATGCCGGTGAAGGCTCAGCCGACGATGTCATGGTGAAAGCAATTGATGAAAAACATTGGAAGTCACCTTGACAGCACCGACGAACTTTTTCCTGCAAGTACTGACTAACCCGGCATTTTTCCCGGTCAATAAGGAAGTTGCCAAAGAAAATCCAGAATGGCATGCCGAAGCGGATTCGTTTGTTGCCAACGGACCTTTTAAGCTGGAATCATGGGAGCATGACAAGGAAATGGTCATGGTGAAAACGACCAGTACTGGGATAAAGACACCGTCAATCTGGATAAAATTCACTGGGCGATGGTTAACGATGTCAATACAGAATACCAGATGTTTGAAAGTGATGAATTGGATATGACCGAAATTCCGTCCGATATGGCCGAGCAGCTGATTGACGGGGACAATGTTGTGATTGAGGACCAGGGTGGCGTGTATTTCTACCGGTTCAACGTCAACATGGAACCATTCCAGAATGAAAAAATCCGGAAAGCATTTGCACTGGCCGTCAATCAGGAAGACATCGTCAATTATGTCACGAAAAACAAGGAAAAGCAGCGAAAGCGTTTGTGTCACCAGGCTTCACAGGCCCATCAGGCAAAGACTTCCGTGAAGTAAACGGTGACCTGGTAAACTTTGACCCGGAAAAAGCAAAGCAGCTGCTGGAAGAAGGCATGGAAGAAGAAGGGTATGACGAACTGCCACAAGTAACATTGACGTACAACACGAGTGAGTCCCATAAAGCGATTGCCGAAACACTGCAAAATATGTTCAGTGAAAATATCGGCGTCGATGTGGAGCTGGCCAATACAGAATGGAACGTCTTTCTGGAAGACCAGAAACAGCTGAACCTGCAATTCTCCCGGAGCTCGTTCATTTTTGACTACCCGGACCCGATCAACTTCCTGGAAAGCTTTATTACCGGGTCGTCCATGAACCGCACTGGCTGGTCGAACGAGAAATATGATGAACTGATCGCCCAGGCGAAACAGGAAGGCGATGAGGAAAAACGGTGGGAGCTAATGAACGAAGCCGAAAAACTGCTGGCAGAAGAAATGCCGATTTTCCCAATCCATTACTACAACCAGGTGTACATTTATAAAGATGACGTAACAGATGTCGTCCGCCACCCAGTTGGCTATCTCGAGCTGAAATGGGCAGATAAGGAATAAAACTATAATGGATTTCCGGCGGGGGCCGGAAATCCTCATTTTGATTGGACGGGATTAGGAACGCATGCTGGCGGTGTGAAGCGAGAGCGCCTAAAACTCGAGCGAGAGCGCCTCGAACTCGAGCGAGGGCCCCTTGAACTCGAGCAAGGGCGTCTCAAACTCGAGCGAGAGCGTCCAGAACTCGAGCGAGAGCACCTCAAACTCGAGCGAGAGCGTCTCAAACTCGAGCGAG
>BBCA01000051.1 GCA_001311805.1 Lentibacillus juripiscarius JCM 12147
CGAAAAGCTTTTCACCAAATCAATGGATGAAAATCCCCTCTTCTGCGAGGAGTGCCACTCCACTGAATGAACTTCCAACACGACGAGCACAAGCAATGCTTCACCGAGTACGCTTCAACCTGCGAGGAGTGCTGCTTCACCGAAAAACTTCCAACACGACGAGCGCCAAGTATTCTGCCGGAGCGAATTCAAGTACTTACGAAAGAGATTTTTCAATATGTCGCAGTTTAGGTCAACTGCACTGGAAAACAACATCATTTGCGAAAACAGCCTTATGGAAAGATAGTCCAAACTAGTGGACTATCTCTTTAACATGTGAAGGTATTACCACGTCTTGATTGGCGGTGATCCCGGAGGTCCATTCACGATAAAGTCAACAATCGGGATAACGTATGCCATGGCAACCACCATCAGCATCAGGATAATCCAAAGACTCCAGCGTTCCGTCCATAGTGGTGTTGGCAGTGCGTCGTCTTCCGATTCACCGATTGGGAATTCTGTTTCGCCTTTTGGTGCAAAGAACATCATATTAAATACAGCATATACCTGGATAATGACACCCAGCAGAAGCAATGTTGCACCAATTCCCATGACATATTCGTACGGAATCCAGCTTAGTGCTGTTTCGTGATCACCATAAGTGGTGTAGGATGTCCGTCTTGGGTCACCCAAAAGACCAACCATGTGCTGTGAACCGGACATCAATATCATTCCGACCGTCCATGTGATCGTCTGAATGATTCCCATTTGTTCATCTGCGGTGTCAATTTGCGTTTCGAGATGAACGGAACAAGCCAGTAACAAATACCGAAGAAAGTGAGTACAACTGATACACCAACGGTTATATGAAAGTGGCCGACAACCCAAAGTGTATTGTGAATGACCTGGTTAATCTGGTTACTTGTGTTAATCAGTCCGCCTGCACCGCCAGGAATGAATGCAATCATTGCAATCATTGGTGCCAGGAAGCGAACATCTCCCCAAGGCAATTTCTTAAACCATCCGAACAATCCTTTTCCGCCATGTTTGCGTCCGGCACGCTCCAGAACAGCGAACATAGCGAATGCTGTCATCAGGGAAGGGAATGCGATGGATATACTCATGAACACGTGCAGAAATTTAACGGTTTCCGTAATTCCCGGGTCAATGATCTGGTGGTGAAATCCTCCCGGAATGTTCAGGATGACAAGCAGGATGACAACAACCCTTGCCAGTTTATCGCTGAACAGCTTCCCGCCAACAATTTTCGGGATAGCAACATACCAGGCAGATGATGCGACAATGTACCAAATATTCACCAATGTGTGACCGAAACTCCAGAACAATGTACGGCTCACCATGACATTGACTGTTTCTTTCCAGCCAAGTGACCAAGGGATAAGTGTAAGCACCTCATAGGTCACACCCAAACTTCCGAAAAACCAGAGTACGAATACTCCCATGGTGAAGAAAGCAAACAGCGGTGTTACTTGCCCTTTATGGTTTTTCCTCCAGTGGTTATAGTTGATAAACACACCGAAACAGTTCGACCAGATTCCCAGTACAATGAATACCAGTCCAATATAGAACACAGGTGACGCTGCCATCGGTGGATAGAATGTATATAAGACAGATGCCTCATTTGCCAGGATAGTTGCGACAACCAGCACAACTCCTACTAGTATCAGACCAAATCCGGTCCAGGCCATCTTGCGGACTTTCGGAAGCAAACCGCCGATCGTATGCGCGAATCCGGAATATAAATAACCAATCGTAAATGCTGCCGTAAAAATTAAGATCAATAGAATCCCATGGGCCGTCAATACCTGATAGTAATTCAGCCATGCCGGCAATTCCATGAGCCCAGCCCGCTCGAGTCCCTGCAGTAAACCGAGAACCCCGCCGATAAGCAATGTAATAAAAGCGACTGACAAATAGGATTTCGTTATTCTGGCATCTTTCGGGTTCGGCCCAAAGACTTTTTTTGGGTCATCATAAATAATATCTTTTAGCGGCCTTGCCATACTATCACTCCTTTACTTCACCGTAATCTCGGTGGACATCAGCTGATGCCCTGTCCCGCAGTATTCATTGCACAGAACTAGATAGTTGCCAGGCTCATCAAATGAATGCGTGATTTTTGAATGTGCCCTGGCATCACCATCGCGTTTATGTTTGTTCCGGCAACCTGAAACCCGTGCGTTACATCCTTGGACGTCATCGTAAACGTAACTTTCGCTCCAGCTGGCACTTCAATGTCACCAGGATTAAATGAGAATGCCTGGAGTGTCATGATAACTTCATATTCGTTCTCGCCTCGCTTGTAAACCCCGGGCTCATCAAATGGAGCTGTCTCATCAACCTTTTGCGGGTCAATCGTATCCATATTGCTCGGTGGTCCCATGCCGAGTGCAAATCCCTGATAACCAACGATAACCATGAAAATAACTAGAATACCGGCACTTAACGCTAGCCAAATTTCTTCCAGACGATGCATACCGTTCCCCCCTTAAACTCTTTCCATATAAAGCCAGAACACACCGGCCCACATGACGACGATAATAGCTGCAACGATCAGCACTGATGCAAATGTACCTCTCAAAGACTTTTCATCATTCTTATTTTTTGGAGCACTCTGTTTTGAAGCTTCCATACATACTCCCTCCTCATTGATTCGGTTCACTTACATCATAGTCAGTGGGGGGCATTATCGAAGTGAACTGCATCACAGGTAAGTGTGATTTCCATAACACCACCCGGGGGGAATGCACACGTCTTTCTTTTTTTGCGTAAATAAAAGGCCAAATCCTTGACATGACAAGGATTTGGCCCGATGATTTTCCATATTCCCGTTGTAACAATTTCGCCACAAATGGTACTACATTTCCAGTTCGAGCTGTTTGGAAAAGAAATAAAGGTGTGCCGCCTTTACTGGCTTTTTCCAAATGCGCTCGAGCGCTTCTTTATAAAGGTTCATTTGTACGTCATACCGTTTGCGAAGTTTTTCCTTTGCCGTTTCTGCCACTTCTTCGGTCATCGTATCCGTTTTATAATCAAGAATGGCCCATCCGTCTTCCATTGGGATGACACAGTCAATCACACCCTGAATCAGCACTTGTTCCTCGGTATCATTTGTCCAGTCGGCATAGACTTCATTTGCCGGGAGAGTTAAGCTGAAAGGCACCTCCCGATAAACTTCTGCTGCATTTATTACCTTCTGCCCAATTGCTGTTGTGAAGAATTCGGAAATGGCATGCCCATCAATCGCGTCCGCTTCCTGCCGCGTGAGAAATTCCCCTTCAACCAGTGATTCCACAAACTCTGTGATCTGTTCAGGCTGGAGTGGCTGTTTTAATGGAATATGCTGCATCACCGTATGCATGGCCGTCCCTCGTTCTGCGGCGGTGATTTCTTTTGTTTTTGCATGAAAGCGGGCCGTCTGACGATTGGCGGCTGAAACTGGGCAATCAACTGGTCACTGCTGTATTCATCCTTTTGTTCACGTTGTCGTTTCAGCTCGGTGACCGTCTGTTTTGAACGGGATCTGGCCGCCTCTTCGTAAGGATAACGGTAAGACAGCCTGTTGGCTACTGCTTCCGTATAAGCATTTTCTTCCATGTCCAGCGGTTCCCAGTTCATGAGTTTTTCTCTCAGATGACTGTCCTCGTGTTCGGAGTCTTTCTCCAGATCCGTATAAGCACTTCCATGCGTGACCGTTACCTTCCATTGGGATGGGTCAACACGAATCTCCTCCAGCACTTTATCTGCAACATCTTCCGTTCTGAGTGCATCATTCATCTTGTGCCGGATTAATGCAGGTCCAACCCAGTCCAGGTATGATTTCGATTTTACACGGTAATGTGCCGGCAGGATCCAGTCGGCGTGATCAATCATCTGCTCCCATTTCTCTTGTTTTTGGTAAATGAGACGACACTTCCGACCATCAGCAGTTTCTCTTTCGCACGTGTCATGGCAACATACAACACACGCATTTCTTCCGCCAGCAATTCCCGCCGTTTTTCCTGTTTCATCGCATGATAGTACAGTGTCGGGTAGGTGATCCGTTTAACCGGGTCGATATATTTGCTGGCCATGCCAAGGTCCTTATGCAGCAAATACCGTTCATTCAGATCCTGCACATTAAAACTCCTTGTCCATCGCTCCAAGAATAACGACCGGAAATTCCAGCCCCTTGCTTTTATGAATCGTCATCATCCGGACAACGTCTTCCTGTTCACTGAGGGCACGGGCAGCACCTAAGTCATCCCCGCGTTCTTCCATCCGTTCAATGAACCGCAAGAAGCGGAACAACCCACGGAATGAGGTCGTTTCATACCCGCGCGCCCGGTCATATAGTGCTCTTAAATTAGCCTGGCGCTGCCGTCCTCCTGGCATGCCACCGACAAAATCATAGTAGCCTGTTTCTCTATAAATCTGCCAAATCAACTCTGAGAGTGCCCCCTGGCGTGATGCCAGACGGTAACGGGCAAGATTGTCGAGAAAACGATCGGCCTTCGTGGCTGTCTCATCCATGCTCTGCCGACAGAAGGCCTTTAATGCATCATAATAGGTTCCCCACCTGTTTGCCAGACGGATTCGGCCAAGGTCTTCCTCATTCATGCCGACAATCGGTGACTTCAGTACAGATGCGAGCGGAATGTCCTGTCTTGGGTTGTCGATCACTTTTAAAAAGTTCAGCATAACTTTTACTTCAATGGCGTCAAAATAACCGGTCGACAAATCGGCATAAACGGGTATCCCCTGTTTTTTCAGTTCATCCATAATGGTTGGTGCCCAATTCATGGAACGCATTAAAATGACCATGTCACGATATTGGATATCCCGCTGGGCGTCAATCGTTTTATCATACACTTGCATGGGGGCATTACCGTTTTTTCCAATCCAGTCCTTTATCTTTTCCGCATATGCCCTAGCTTCCAGTTGAGCCTTTTCCAGATCCTGATAACTCTCTTCTTCAGGTGACATTTCTTCCGGTTCATCATTTGCTTCCCTGTCAATGATAACAAGTTCAGGTTCCGGTTCGGCATGCGGAACGGCATCATACCTGTCATTACCATAAATCAATTCCGCATCCTCGTCATAGCTGATTTCACCAACATCCTCATCAAGAATCTGCCGGAAAACAAATTGTTCCAGTAAGTACTTCTTTCCGGCTGCGGAAATTGCTGGCGAGATCAATGCGTGCGGCAGGGCTGGCCGTATCTGCAAAACGCTTATACTTGTCAATAAACAGCGATGGTTCCGCATGACGGAAACGGTAAATGCTCTGCTTCACATCGCCAACCATGAACATATTGCCTGGCCCGTCCTGGTCACTTATGAGCGATAGAATGGTCTCCTGGACAAGGTTGGTATCCTGGTATTCATCAACGAGCAGTTCTGTAAATTGCTCACGCAGGCTTACCGCCACATGAGAGGGCTTTACATGTCCAGGCCCTGATGCTTCGCCCGCCAAAAGCTGCAGGCAATAATGCTCCAAATCGGAAAAATCAACAATCGCCCGTTCCCGCTTCTGTTCACTAAAGCGGTACGTAAACTGTTTGACCAGTTCTGCCAGGTGCCTGATAACCGGTGCCAGTTCCTGCATGTCCGCCACATGATTTTCCAGGTTGCGGCTGAACCATTTTTCTTTCATATCATTCCAGCGTTTTTTGTAGCGTTCACGCAGATTTTTCACTTTTTCTTTTTTCGTTTCATCACAGTCGGCTTTTTTCCCGGATAAACGCTTAAACGAACTTGCGGCCATATATGCCTGCAGCTCATCCCACGAGTGGAGACGGGCACGCGCCTGCTCCAGATTGGAAAAGTCAGCTTCCACTGTATCGGCATAGTGATAGGGACCATCCGTTTCCCTCGTCACCTCCAGCGCCAACTGCATCTCCTGTTCGATGGCGTCCAGCTCACTTTTGATTTCTTTATAAATGATAGCCAGCCAGTCCAGATCTTCCTCCTGCCAATCATCCGGGATTTCATACGCACTGGCTAGCCCATCCAGCCATGATTCAGGCCATGGATTCTGCATGGCAAAATCATACAATTTCAGGATGAGTTTTTCGACATCCGCATCACTTCGGTCACTGGAAAATCGGTCCACAACGGAAAAGAAACGCTGCTGTTCTTGTCCGTCTTTACCATACCACTCCTCAAATAAATCATCGATTACTTCCTGCTTGATCAGATCCGCCTCCGAATCATCCGCAATCCGGAATGAAGGATCGATATCAAGCAGGTAAGCATACTGTTTCACTATATCAAGGCAAAAAGAATGCAATGTCGTGATAGACGCACGCTGCAGCATGGACAGCTGCTTTTTCAGGTGAAGCGAGGCTGGGTTTTCCGCTAGTTTCGCTTCCAGTGCCTGCCCGACTCGGCTGCGCATCTCCTGTGCTGCCGCGTTCGTAAAGGTGACAACAAGCAGGGAATCGATATCAACGGGATCCTCCTGACGGGTCAATTTTTGAATGATACGTTCCACCAGTACGGCTGTTTTCCCTGATCCTGCGGCGGCAGCAACCAGAACATCCTTGCCATCTGTGTAAATCGCTTCTTCTTGTTTTCTCGTCCATCCAGCCATCATCATTCCCCCTTATGCTTAAGCGCGAGTTTTTCTAGGACTTCCTCGTCTTTCATGTCGGTCAGTTTCCGGTAGTTGTTCTCCTCAAGCGACGGGTCAAACTGGCAGACAGACAGAAATGGACAGTACGTGCACGGGACTCTCTGCTGATGCTGGTACGGATTCAGATGGACACCGCCTGATGTAATATCCAAACCTGCCTGGGACATGAGCTGGTGTATATGGTGCTGCAGGCCGGCAAATGAGTCATGGTCAGCGATTTTAGAGCCGCTGTAAAATCCGCCATTTTTCTTGACACCGGCGGGGACAATTTGACTTCTTCCCGATTCAATAGATGTATCCATCAGTTTAACGATCTCTTCATCCGACAGCAGCAGCCCCTGCATTTTATATTTCTTGAACAATTCCTTTTCAATTTCATCATCGGTCATTTGTTTGCTGACCGACAGCAATGGATTGTGCACGTGAAAATAAAGCACCCCGGCCGGTTCTGCTTTCGCACCAAGCCACTGTTCCGACTGAGACAGGATAACATCCAGATACGTCAGCATCTGCAGCGCCAGCCCGTAATAGACTTCCAGCAGGCTCAGTTGCTGACTGCTCGATTTATAATCAATAATCCGCAAAAATAGCCCATCATCATTTTCCGCTTTATCCACACGGTCAATCCGCCCGCGCAGCATCAATTCAAAACCATTCGGCAATGACAGGGTAACCGGATCAAGTGTCTGTTTGTCACCGAAACCAAGTTCAAGTCCAACTGGTGTGAACGCACTCTGGCGGGCCTGCTCGCTCAAAATGTATGTGGCCCTGGTAATGACTTCCTGCAGTTTCTCCTGAATGTATTTGTAGCGGTTCGAGCTGTGCAGGATCTGGTGCTGCAGCGCAGGGGCCAGATTTTCGACAGCCTGACGCGCATAGCCCGCACTGTCCGTTTTTGTCAGCTGGGCAAACTCCCTTCCCTCGGCCTGAATCCATTCGGTAATTTTTTCAGCGCCTCGTGGAAAAGCTGGCCGATATCAGGGGCATCCAGCTTATAGGTCTTCCTTTCCTGCAGGCTGAGGCTGTAGTTGGCAAAATGCTGATAGGAACAGCGATAATACGATTCCAGCCTGGACACACTCGCTTTCACCTGTTTCGGGTACAGCTGGTGTGCTGTATCCTTGGTCAGGTTTACTGGCCGGTTCTGATAATGCAGGCTTTGCAGTATGTTGTATGTTGTGCTGTGTTTCGGTTCATGCTGGATATACCAGTTCAGGACATGCCACCATACATCTCTCACCGGGTAGCCTTTTCGACTGCGGGCAAGCTGTGCTGTTAATGCTGCTCTTGTTTTGACCGGTGTCGTAATAAATCGTTCCGCATCAAACAGCTCGTCCGGATCCTGTAACAGCAAGTGTTCAGAACATGCTGGAAACAATTCTTCCATCCGGCTGATTAGCTGGGATGGCATTTTCGATTTTCCTTCTTCATCGCTTAGCGGGTAACTGACCCATAAGTAATCGCTGGCGGAAGTAAACGCTGCATACATATAAAACCAGTCATCAAGAAGCTGGCGGCTGCTGCTTTCGGCCAGCTGCATTCCATGCTCTTCCAGCAGGCCGCGTTCCTGTTCATTGATGATTCCTTCCTCTGCCGGTTTCATCGGCCATGCACCATCATTCACCCCTAAAAGCAAGGAACACTTGACACCACTTATGCGTGAGCGGTCAATCGTACCAACAATCACATGGTCAATGCTTGGCGGTACATGGGCGAATGTCAGCGAATCAAAGCCTGCCTCCACTGCTGACCGGAATGTTTTCAAATTCATCGTTTCCTCACCAGCCATTTCGACCATTTCATCAAACAGCTGAATGACCGCATTCCATACTTGTTCCTGTTCCCGTGCTTTTTCCAGTTCCCCTTCCTCGTCATACATCGCCTGCATCTGTTCCAGCCGTCCTGGTACATTCAGCCGCTCCAGCAGTAAATAAACAGCCTCACACTTATCCCGTACTGATTTCGCCTTGCGAATCTCCCGGTCAAACTGCTGCAGCGCCTGAACCACCTGGCTTCGATATGCATTCAATCGCTTCTGTGTTTCCTTTTCTGAATCGGTCTGAGCAGACTGATCAAAACCGCGAAACCGCTGAAAAATCCACTCTTCATCCCCAAGCCAGCGATCCCGGGACCGGATACCATATTCAAGTACATAGTTTTCCAGTTCATCAATGGCATCATCGTTCAATGGATAGCTCGGATCAACGGACGGAATAAAGCCTGTTTTCAGCACCCGGAAAACAGCATCATAGCGCCAGTTGCCCTCGGCCATCTCCAGAACTGAGCGGATTAGCTCAATTAACGAGTGGTTAAGCATAGTACGTTTCTCGTCAATAAAACCGGAATGCCATGGTCGCTGAAAATGGTTTCTATCAAATCATGGTAGACATCTGTCTGACGGATGAATACGGCTATATCACGAAAACGATAATGCTCTTCCCGCACAAGGCGCAGGATTTCCTGGGCAGCCCCTTCCACTTCCGCACGCGGATGGACTGCTTCAGCCAGTTGAATCGGTGCCTCTCTTTCATAAGCAGGTGCAGGACGAACGTCGAAGTATTGCTCCAGATGGGCAAAATAAGGCCGGCTGCGCAGTCTGCCTTTATCAGGCTGAAATACCTCTGTAGCGTCAACAGGAATTCCATTTGCCTCAGCTGTTGCCTGCAGCATATGGTACGTTTCTTTCGTCTGATAGAATAAGTCCAGTTCCGAGAGGCGTTCCTCGTCCGGATCATCAGCTGTCAATGCCACAGTTACCGAGCGGCATTTTTTCATTAAAGCTTCCACAACGTGCAGTTCTTTCGGGGATAGACGGTGGAATCCGTCCATATAAATGGTTGCGTTTTTCCAGCATCGGGGCATCCTTTATTTTATCGGCAAGCATCTGCAGCTGATCTTCGCTGTCAACATACTTTCCATCCAGAGCCATGCCCAATTTTTCATAAATGTACGCTAAGTCGTTCAGTTTCCCTGCTAATGCAGCTTCACCAGGCTCCTGGTGGACAAATTGCTTCATTTGATCCACTTGCATATATAGCATGTCAGGGGTGATCCGGTAACGCTTAAATTCAGTAATCATGCGTTCAAGCTGCTCAAGGAACCCTTGCTTTTCCAGCGTCTTCTGAAATATATTCCAATCGGCTTCTTTTTCCTCGATAATTTTCCGGAGCATCATTTGCGTACCGACCGAGCTGATAAACTGTCTTGTGCTCCCCCCGGTTTCCTGCAGTACACGATAGGCCAGCCGTGAAAAGCTGACAACCTGTGCACGAATGCTCCCCTTTACTGTCTCGTCCTGAAATAGTGCATACTCCTGCTGAAACGTCATCTGATCAGGTACAATATAATAGATTGGTGCGCCTTGTGGATCATTAGCCAGCGCTTCCTTTATTTCATCCAACATTCTGCCACTTTTGCCGGTTCCGGCTCTTCCCAGTAAAATCGGAGTCCCATCATTCCCGCTCCCTTAATTAGAAAACTTAGCTAATCGCCAATAACGAAAGCCTACATTGCAAAAAATAAACCTATTCTCATTTTAGCAGAGAATAGGTTTTTATACACTTTATGTACGCCGGCTGTCATGAGTTTTTCTTTAGCCGAAACTCAACTGGACGTCTGAAAACGGCCAGTATTTGATACCCACTTTGCCAACAACTTTTCCAATTGGCACAAAACCAATCTTGCGGCTATCAAGACTGTCCCGGCGATTGTCTCCCATCACAAATAGGTTTCCTTCAGGCACTTGGGTTTTCCCAGTTGTTTCGTTTAATGTGAAATCCCCGGTATATGGCTTGATGCTGCTGGCTTCCTTGAACGGCTCCAGAAACGGTTCCTCCACATGGTCACCGTTAACATACAATTTATCATCCTCGTAAACAATTTCATCACCCGGCAACCCTATGACCCTTTTGACATAATCGTCCTTTTCATTGGCATGAAAGACAATAATGTCAAATCGGTCCACATCCGTCAAATTATAAACTACTTTATTAACCATAAGCAGGTTGCCGTCATAGAGTGTCGGTTCCATTGACTCGCCGTTCACGACGTAACTTGCAACCAGATGCGACCGGAAAACAAAGGCCAGTGCGACGGCCAATAAGATAACCGGAATAATTTTGCGTATATAGCTTTTTTCATACAGGTTTCCTCCAGGGATTTTCCTGCCAAGCAGACGCTAAACAGGCGCTTTACGTTTTTCTACTAGCATACCCTGGTTATTTATTTTTAACCTGACCTCTTTCGGAAACTTCTTTTATGATTGTTCTTCTGTGCAGCCGGCGTTCGATATATTTACCGAATATCCAGAAAAGCAGGATGCAAACTGCAACGACAATGGTTCTGACTGGGTTTTTGGCAAACTCAAATATGCTTGACCCGATAAAGGCAATCGAAAAAATCATGACCGATTTACCCATTAACACGGCAAGGATAAATTGCTGCACACTTATTTTGGATAGCCCCGCAACGACATTAATGACGGATGAAGGCGAAAATGGAAAACACATCAAAAGAAACAAAGGTCCGAAGCCATGGCGCTCCACCCAATTCGTGACCTGACGCACTCGCTTATTCCGGCGCATTGCCATGAATATGCGCTTATCCCCCAGCCGGCGAATAACAAGAAATACGAGTACAGAACCGGTACACGCCCCCAGCCATGACAGTATGAACCCTTCCCACAAGCCGTACGCCGCTGCATTGGCAATCACAAATACAACCAGCGGCAAAAACGGCAAGAACGCCTCCACAAAGGGCAGCAGAATGCCCGGAAGAGGTCCAAGGCTTTCATATTCATTCAGTAATTCCAAAATAAACTCATCCATTTTTTCCTGCTCAAGCCATAATTTCCAATCCATAAGGCTGACGTTCAGCAAGTACATAGTTTCATTGTCCCCCACTTCGTCCCAAGCGTCCGACTCCTATGTTTAGTATCCCTATCTTTATTTTAAAGTAAACTTCCTCATCTGCCTAGCAGAATAATTTTGTGCCTCTTTCTTTGTCACTTTTTAACATTTGCTTTTTAGTGTATTTTTTATTCTGTTTATCATATAATGATACGGAACAGACGTTCGTTACATCATGGAGGGGTTTTTTATGCGCTGTCTGAATGATGAGGAATTGCAGCTTGCTTCACGTTTTTGTTTCTTTCCATGGCGATAACGGTCATACAGCAGGATATCCAGCATATCGAGACTGGGACATTTAAAATAAAGGAACCTTATCTTGAACTGCTCGAAAGTATGAACGCCGAGGCAGCGAGTGAGCGCAAAGAATTGCGGAAAAAATGCGGGACAAAAAGATGCAAGTCGTTACACTGCAAAAAACGATTCATTCTCATCCTATCTATTCCTATGCAATGGCCGTGAAGAAAAGCGAAATTATTTTAACCCGGCCATCCGCAAAAAAGTAAAAACGATTATGCAGGAACTCATGGATAAGGCTCAGCCACCACATCAGCATTATTCCTCTGCACATACTTAAGCCGGTTGTCCAGCAGATACCTGTACTGGGCCGTCCGCTGCACCTGATTGAGCATCGAACCAAAGGAAACATCCAGAAGAATGGTTCTGCCATTCTTGAAAATGACCTCTGTCTGCCGGTAAGGGCCCTTATTCACCTGTTCAACATGAGAATGAGCAATCCATGAACATTTGGGGTTTGACGGTGACGCTGTAGGAAAGAAATACATGCCGCAGGATGGATCAATGGAGATGGGAGCCTTGTGCGTAATGCCGCAAATGCCGCGAGTGCCGTCTTGCCTGCCTTTCAGACTGGACCCGAAGAACTTGCACGCATCTTCAATAATTTTGCTGGGAGAATCACGTACCGTAAATGTTTCCTGTTCTTCCAGCACGATCGTTTTTGGAATTCCATTTTCACCGTGGTCTGCAACAACAGCCATCGTGAGAGGCGTAACTTCGTGTGCTAAAGCGTAAATATTATTTATCATACAATTCATCCTTTCATTTTACATGAAAAGAAAGAGGCATATATATAATTTACCAGATTTTTCGCAAAAATGATACAAGAATTTTCATTTTTTAACGTCAGGAAGTATAAATTATGGATGACCTTATAATAAAACTAAGGTTTTCACTATAAAAACTTGGGTGAATCAATTTCATAAGTGCTGATCTTTGTAAAATAAGCGAATTTTTATAGGTTTAATTGTTCGTTTTTGTCAGCAATACTAGTTGTCCGTAATGAAAGGTGGCCGACTCCTTGAAAAAGAAAACCGCTTTTTCTTCGTGCGATGTATCGCTGCCGTAGCCTTCCTTGTCCTGCGGGAAAAGCATGTGTCTGAAGACCCCGCAGGAAGTGGTTTTCTTCCGAGGAGGCTGAAGCCATGCCCGCGGCAAAGTAGACACTGTGAAAGCGACCAAAGGGAGCTTGATCAGATGTCGCCCTTGTACCCGGAGTGGTGAAAGCGTGTCACCTTTTATGCAGGACAACGGTAGCATGAATTGAAACATAATGTTCGTGTTGTAGTTGCTTACAATGAATGATGAAATTGACTCGGGTAAAAGCCAAGTTTTTATAAAAAGAAAATGGACAAATTCCGGGCAAGAATCATTGACCGGAATTTGTCAGGGCGTTGTTGTTCTTTGTGAATTGAAAGCCCGTTGCTATATAATAAAAAAGTTAGCTATGGTTTATCTGTTCGCGCAGTTTTTTCCGCAGCAGTTTACCGGTTGTGTTTTTCGGCAGTTCGTCCATAAATTCGATGGAGCTAGGCACTTTATAGCCCGCCAAATGGGCTTTACAGAATTCCAGAAGAGCCGCTTCATCCAGTTGAGGGTCAGATACGGCAACAAATGCAAGCACCGATTCCCCTGTCTCCGGGTGCGGCGTTCCGATGATAGCTGCCTCTGCCACTCCGGATGGTCATAAAGAACTTCTTCCACTTCGCGCGGATAGACATTGTAGCCACCGACAAGAATCATGTCTTTTTTCCGATCCACGATGTAAAAATAGCCTTCATCGTCCATCCGGGCCATGTCCCCGGTATGCAGCCAGCCATTTTTTAAGGCTGCAGCTGTTTCTTCTTCCAGTTTATAATACCCTTTCATCACGTTCGGTCCGCGGACAACCAGCTCGCCTACTTCCCCTGGCGGAACTTCTTCCCCGAATTCATCTACCACCTTGTTTTCCACATTCATGATACTGGTCCCGATTGAACCCGGTTTTCTTGGCCGATCCAGTGGGTTAAAGCATGTGACCGGTGACGCCTCCGATAACCCGTATCCTTCAGAAACGGTAACATCAAATGCCGCTTCAAATTGTTTCAGCAATGACACAGGCATCGATGCCCCACCGGAAATGCAAAACCGAATATCGGACAAATCTTCGCCGTTCTGTCCACTCGCCTGCAGAAGATAATTGTACATTGTCGGAACCCCGGCAAAGATCGTTGCACCCTGCTCCTTTGCTATGCGGAAAACCTCCTGCGGGGAAAATTTCGGCATAATCATGACAGTACCGCCATTCATCAGCGGGGCATTCAAAGCAACGGTCAGACAAAAACATGAAACATCGGAAGTGCAGCAATCACCCGGTCATCGCCGCCAATAGTCAAATAATCGGCAGTATCTTTGGCATTCGAGTAGATATTTTGTGGGTTAGCATGGCACCCTTGGGTTTCCCGGTCGTTCCGGACGTATACAAAACAATGGCTGTCTCGCCATCTGCTATTACCGGTTGTTCAAACCCCAGACTCCCCTCCTCGACCAATTTGGAAAAAGAATACAGCTTTTCATGAAGCGGGCTATCCACAAATGAACTGTTGGCACCGCTTTCACAGCATATGTAATGCTCTATACCAGGTAGCTGACCGCTGATTGCTTCAAATTTTTCGAGCAGAACGTCCATGGTGATAATTCCTTTCACATCCCCATTTTTGAGAATATACTCCAGCTCGCTTGCTGTGTACTGCGGATTAATTGGGACTGCCACGGCCCCCAGCCTCAATGCGCCATACAAACCGATGACGTAATAGGGGCTGTTGCCGACAGCAAGTGCAATATGATCACCCTTTTTGTACCCGAGCTGCTGCAGGCGGGATGCGAATTTCGTAACAGCTCTGTCCAGTTCCGTGTAACTCGTTTCCTCGTCATTGAACACATACGCCGTTTTGCCAGGGTTATTCCTGGCGGTAATGGCCAATTGTTCTGTAATATTCACACGTTATCCTCCTAAATGTGATGAATGAATAATCATTCACCAATTGCTAAAATTTCTGAATTAATTATAAACTACTTCCCGTTGTTCTTTCAAGTGAAAACGATAACAAAACTTTTTCTCCTCTTCTAGTCAGTATGTGTAAATAAAAAACAGCCTGCTGCATGGTGCTGCAACAGGCTGCATTCATTTAATAAAGCAGACCGACAAAATCTTCTTTGGAAATTTTGCCAAGGTAATAGGAAACATCAACATCTGCAAGAGCTTCGTCAATTGCCTTACGCTCGTGGCGGACACCCGTCAGCTTGTCTTCCAGTTCGCTAATCTCACCAAGGCCGAAAAAGTCGCCATAGATCTTGCAATTTTCGATCATGCCGTTCTTTACATCGAGACGAACATCGACAAGGCCTCCGTCAATTTATGGGATGCCTGCACGTTAAATTTAGGGGATTTTCCATAATTCCATTCCCACTTTTGATAGCGGTTTTCTGAAATTTTATGAATTTCTTTCCAGTCTTCTTCTGTCAGTTCATAGCGGGGAACATCCTTTACATCTTGCACATCAAAAATGTACTTCAGAATGAGCTCTTTGAACGCCTCCATCGAAATTTTTTCATCGAGATATTCAGAAATGTTGGCAACACGGCTCCGAATCGACTTGATCCCTTTGGATTCGATTTTTTCCTTGTTGACGTTTAAGGCCGAAACAACATTTTCGATTTCTGAATCAAGCATCAATGTCCCGTGGCTGAACATACGGCCTTTTGTCGAGAACATGGCATTCCCGGAAATTTTACGGTCCTCCACTGCAAGGTCATTCCGGCCTTTCATTTCTGCCGGCACACCGAGCTTGTTCAACGCATCCACAACAGGCTGTGTAAACTTGGCAAAGTCCTGGAAACTTTCCCCGTCATCTTTCGTAATAAAGCTGAAGTTCAAGTTCTGTTCATCATGATAAACAGCACCGCCTCCGGACAGACGACGCACAACCTTGATGCCATTTTCATCTACATAGTCTGTGTTAATTTCCTCCACACTGTTTTGGTTCCGTCCGATAATGATCGAGGGCTTATTGATATAGAATAACAAGTATGTATCTTTCTCCCCGAAATTCTGCAAAATATACTCTTCTATTGCAAGATTTATTGTCGGATCGGTAATGCCCTGATTATCAATGAATTTCACAAAATATACCTCCCTTTGAGTAAAACTGGCCACTTTTTAGTGTAATAGAAATGGTTATTCCAATCAAAAGTTACGACTTTTTACCCAAGTCAGATCTTCTTTTGCTAATTGAATACTTCCGGAGAAATAGTGACTAGCTTCGTTCACTAACCGATTATTATCCCCGTATTGCGGTAAATGGCTTAGAATCAGTTCCTTCACATTTGCCTTATCCGCAATCATGGCACCCTCTTTACTGGTCATATGTCCTGCTCCGGAACCATCCTGATCTTCATAAAAGTTGCAGTCCGTTATCAAAAGATCCGCATCTTTTGCAAAGTTATACCATTCTTCCTTGAATGCTGAATCTGCGGTATAGACAATCACATCTTCTCCGTCCGTAACCCGCATCCCGTAACATGGCACCGGATGTTTCGTTTCCAGGAAAGTAATTGAGAATGGGCCAATGGTCAGTGCAGCATCCGGATCATACGCAATGCCTTCTGTACACTTATGTGTTAATTGCTCGAAACCATCCCTGTCTTCCGTGTGGCCATAAATCGGCAAAATTTCTTCCCGGTCATTCAGATACGAATGGACAAGCCATGCGTACTGCAACACACCAATGTCTGCCACATGATCATGGTGATAGTGCGAAAGGATAACAGCATCCAGCGCCATCACATCTTTCTGTTTTGCAACTTGGACAATGAGCCACTGCCGGCATCAATTAGGAGACTAAACCCATCTTTCTCAAGCAAATAAGCAGAAGTAGCGCCATCCGCAGCAGGATAACCGCCCCAAAACCGATAACAGTCAATTTCAACAGCATTCACCTCATTTATTTTTATAACGTCAGAATATATAAATTATGGATGACCTTATAAGTAAAACTAAGGCTTTCACTATAAAGACTTGGTAAAAGCCAAGTTTTTTCTAAAATTTGTTGTAACACAGTATTGACTTATTGCATACTGTTGTATTACAATGCATTTACCAACCAAAGGGGGATGCCACATGTTTAACGTTGTTGAGTTTTTCCGGAACCTGCCAAAGAAAAAGTGCCACCGCTGCGGCCATGACATGAACGAAAAAGCTGACTGCTATGGCAACTTATGCGATGACTGTGATCATCCAGCCCTGTAGATCCTTGTTCAAAAAGGAGGATAAAAGGACCAAGAAGTTCGAGGCAGCGTAGCTTTGAGTAGTGGAATGCATGCTTTTAATACATGAGCACAAGGAAAGCTTCCCTGAACCCGCATCGCACGCAGGAAAAGTGTATTTCTTTTCCAAGGAACGGAAAAGCAAGCTAACGAAGAAATTCGAAGCGTCATTTTTACCGGACTTTTTGAACAACCTTGCAGACATTTTCATTGTACGCTAGGCCTATACTTCCTTACCATTGATACAGCTATTCATATAGCTGTATTTTTGGCTGAAAAACTATCGGAAAATGATATTATTTCAGTTTATTTGGTTTATAATTAATTAGAGAATCGAAACATTTGATGAGAGGGGAATCAGAATGACAGCAACCGCTAAACGCAAAACACGCGCGGAAGTACCGAAAGAGCAAACATGGGATTTAACAGACCTGTTCGCATCAAAAGAAGAGTGGGAAAAGAATTAAACGCCATCCAGGCAAACGTCAGTGATGTAACCCAATATAAGGGCAAGCTGACAAACAGTGCTCAGAATCTATTGAATGGATTGGTCGCCAACGAAAACTTTGAAAAACGGCTGATTCGTGTATCAACATATGCCAATTTGAAATCGAGCGCGGACGGGTCTGACCCGCAAAACCAAGCTGATTCTGCTAAAGTTGCATCGGCGATGGCTGCCATTGGGGCCAAGCTTTCTTTTGTCGAAAACGAACTGCTTCAGTTATCACAGGATGCGATTGAACAGTATCTGGCAGAGGAACCAAAACTGGAAACGTATCGGAAAATGCTTCAGGACGTCCTGGAGAAGAAGCCATTCACCCTAGCTCCGGAAATAGAGGAGACACTCGCTGCTCTCGGTGAAGTACATAGCGCACCATTTATGATTTATGAGCGCAGCAAATCATCGGACATGCAATTCGATCCAATTACAGACGCAAATGGTGAGGAACTGCCGATGTCCGCAGCACTGTTTGAGGACAGCTATGAACTGGCACCAGACACCGATGTCCGGCGGAAGGCCTATGACTCGTTCATCCATACATTGAATCAATACAAAAACACCTATGCCGCAACCTATGCGACGGAGGTGACAAAGCAGGTAACGATGGCACGTCTGCGCTCCTATGATTCCGTTACAGACATGCTGCTGCACCCTCAGCAAGTAACGAAGGAGATGTATCACAATCAGCTTGATGTCATTCAGCAGGAGCTGGCACCGCACATGCGCCGGTTTGCCAAGCTGAAACAGGAAAAACTCGGGCTCAGTGACATGCGTTTTGCCGACCTGAAAGCACCACTCGATCCGGAATTTAACCCGGCAACAACGTACAAGGAAGCAACAGACACCATCCTTGAAGCGCTTCAGGTGATGGGACCGGAATATAGTGAAATTATGCAAAAAGGAATAAATAACCGCTGGGTGGACCGGGCTGATAATGTCGGAAAACAAACCGGCGCGTTCTGCTCCCCTCCATACGACGTCCATCCATATATATTGATTACATGGACGGACACGATGCGAGGTGCGTTTGTACTGGCCCACGAACTAGGACATGCAGGACACTTTTATCTGGCCGGCAAAAATCAATCCCTTGTCAATACGAGTCCATCAACTTACTTTATCGAGGCGCCATCAACCTTAAATGAACTGCTGCTGGCCGATCACATGCTTGCCAAAACGGATGACAAGCGGATGAAACGATGGGTCATCAGCCAGCTTCTGGGAACTTATTACCATAACTTTGTCACCCATTTGCTGGAGGGAGAATTCCAGCGCCGCGTGTACGAACTGGCGGAAGAAGGAACGCCATTGACAGCGGCTGTCCTGACCGAACAGAAAAAAGAAGCACTGGAAAATTTCTGGGGAGACGCTGTGACTATCGACGATGGAGCAGGACTTACATGGATGCGCCAGCCACACTACTATATGGGACTATATCCGTATACGTACTCAGCCGGACTGACGATATCTACGGCAATGGCCGGGCAAATACGGAATGAAGGCCAGCCTGCTGTTGACCGCTGGCTCTCCGTTCTAAAAGCCGGCGGAACCCTGAAGCCAGTCGACCTCGCCAAAAGGCCGGCGTCGACATGGCCAATCCGGATGCAATCAAAGAAGCCGTTGCCTATGTCGGGCAGCTCGTCGACGAACTGGAAAAAGTTATGAATAATGGAAGTGGGAAGTGCTCCAGCTGAGGCTGGAGCACTTTTATTTTGGTACAGGCCGCTGCTGAGATGATGGTCCCACCGCCCCGGTTGATTCTTGCCGCTTTCCGGTCGATTTCCCCTTGCTTCCGGTCGATTCCCGACCCCGAACGGTCGATTCTGCCGCTTTCCGGTTGATTCCCCCTTGCTTCCGGTTGATTCTCGACCCCGACCGGTT
>BBCA01000052.1 GCA_001311805.1 Lentibacillus juripiscarius JCM 12147
CGATTCTCACGCCGAACGGTTGATTCTTGCCCATTATCGGTCGATTCTCACGCCGGACGGTTGATTCTTGCCCATTATCGGTCGATTCTCACGCCGAACGGTTGATTCTTGTCCATTATCGGTCGATTCTCCCCGCTGATTCCCTTCAAAAATCCGTCCCCCTCTTATCCCGATATTTCTCCACTCCCCCCACCTATCCACTTGTTAATCATGGTGATATCCCATATACTTGAGTTTCAGTAATTTTCATCACCATCCAGAAAGGCAAAGGGATACATATAAAATGACAGAAAAACAATCATTGACACCGCTAAAAATGTTATTGTTCAGTTTTCATGCAACAAACACAATCATTCTTAGCTTTTGCCATTGTACCTGAAGGACAAAGGACTGAACGGCACAGAAGTTGGCTGGGTGCTGGCTGTCGGACCCTTGGCTGCAATTGCCTCCCAGCCGGTTTGGGGATACTTGAGCGACAAGTACAAGACGATAAAAGGGGTTTTGCTGATTTGCATTATCGGATTGCTCATCAGCAGTATCGTGTTTTTCAAATGGAAGGGCTGTTGGCCATACTGCTGGCAGGGTTTGTGTTTTACTTTTTCACCTCCCCGATCGGCGGCCTTGGTGACAGTCTCGCCCAGCGACGGGCAGATGAACTGCGTGTCTCGTTTGGTACCATCCGTACATGGGGGTCAGTCGGGTTCGCAACCTCGTCACTTGTCGTGGGGCAGATCTTATCAGCAACTGACGTTCAGTATATGATTTGGCCGTACTTGTTTTTCGGAACGGCGGCACTAATTGTCGCATGGAGACTAACTGATGTCCGTGTTGAATCCGATCCGGTTCATCTCAAGGATATCAGCGCGCTTATTAAAAACAAACCTTTCATCCTGTTTTTGTTTTTCATCATGTTTATCACCATTTCACACCGTGCCAGTGACAGTTTTATCGGTTTGTATCTCGAACAGCTGGGTGGGAACGAGAGTCTGGTTGGAATAGCATGGTTTGTCGGGGTTATCAGTGAAGCGGCTGTGTTTGCTTTGGCCAGCCGCTGGTTCCGAAAATACCACACACTCATTTTCGTTATTTTTGCTGGGGTTATGTACACGGTCCGCTGGTTCCTTTACGCCGCAGCCAATGACCCGTTTTTATTATCATGCTTCAATTCCTGCATGGCATCACATTTGGGGTATTTTACCTGGCAGCATTGGATTATGTCACAAGGCTGATTCCGAAGCTTCTGCAATCAACCGGCCATTTGATGTTTTATTCCGTGTTCTTTGGTGTATCCGGTATTATCGGTTCACTTGTCGGAGGGGCGTTGATCGATTCCCTCGGGGGTGGGGCATTATATGCGGTACTGGGCACCTTTTCCGCAGCAGGAACATTATTTCTGACTGTTTACCACGTCATGTCACTCCGGAAAAACAGCGCGCGGTTTAGAAGACACTAAACACCAGAAAAACTTTTCACCAAAAAGCGGAACCGCCCGGGGGACAGTTCCGCTTTTTTGCATTCGTATTTAGCTTAGAAATATAAAATAAAGAATGAAGATAACAAACAATACATACATGACCGGATTAATTTCGCTGCGGCGCCCTTTCAAGATCATCGTAATCGGGTAAAAAATGAACCCAATGGCAATTCCTGTCGCGATACTGTACGCCAGGGGCATGCAAACAATGGTGAGAAACGATGGGACAGCAATCTCAAACTGATCCCAGTCAATATCTTTGAGCGAAGAAGACATCAATACCCCGACGATTATCAAAGCCGGTGCTGTCACTTCCGCTGTTACAACGCTCAATAACGGTGAGAAGAACAATGCCATCAAAAAGAATCCCGCTGTTACAATGGATGCAAAACCTGTTCGCCCCCCTGCACCAACACCTGCTGTTGATTCAATATACGATGTTGTTGTCGACGTTCCTATAACGGAACCGGCAACAGTGGCCGCCGAGTCAGCAAACAATGCCTTTCCAGCACGCGGCAGCTTATTATCTTTCATCAAGCCTGCCTGATTGGCAACCGCCACAAGCGTTCCTGCTGTATCAAAGAAATCAACAAACAGAAATGTTAAAATAACGACAAGCATTTCTATTGTAAAAATATCTCCAAAATGGGTAAGTGCCTGACCAAATGTCGGTGCCACACTCGGGACCTCTCCGACAATCCCGCCAAGTCCTGATGGTGGATCAATCAGGCCGGTCAAAATACCAACCACCGCCGTCAGAATCATTCCATAAAAAATGCCGCCTTTACTATTTAAACTTAATAAAATAACCGAAATAACAATTCCAAAGATCGCGAGCAGCACTGTCGGCGAAGTCAAATCACCTAGTCCCACCAACGTATCATCGTTACCGACAATGATACCGGCATTTTGAAAACCAATAAATGCAATATAAAGACCGATCCCGGCACCGACAGCCATTTTTAAGTTGGGCGGAATGGCGTTGATCACTTTTTCCCTAAGGCCGGTCAGTGTTAATACGATAAAATAAGTCCGGATGCCAGTACCCCGGCCAGCGCGGTCTCCCAAGGTATTCCATAGCCAAGTACGACTGTATAGGCGAAAATGCGTTCAGCCCCATTCCTGGTGCAAGAGCAATCGGGTATTTAGCCAAAGCCCCCATAATCAGTGTTCCAAGAGCGGCCGCAATAGCTGTAGCAGTGAAGACGGCCCCCTGATCAATCCGCGTAACCCCTTCCGGCAATTCCTCGACACCGACCAGTGCCAGTGTTGACGGATTAACGAATAAAATGTAGGCCATCGCCAGAAACGTCGTCATCCCAGCCATAAACTCCTGTCTATAATTCGTGCCATATTCTTCAAAACGAAAATATTTTTTCAATGGTTCTCCTCCCAACCTTTCTGCCAATTGTACATGGCTCTTGCCTTATGCGGTTAATATGCGGCAGCCCAATAATAAAAAACTCCTGCCAGGGGCAAGAGTGTACTGCAAGGCAATGCGGGATGGAGCAATCGAGTGATGATTGCTCTATCGTGTTGCTGCATGCCTGCGTAGTCGGACCATTTACGGTAGTCCGGTAGAAACTCTTGGGCCATATCCCCGAAATTATACGCAATTATTCATTTACAGAGGTTGTTTAAAAAGTCCGGTAAAAAGGACACTTCGAATTTCTTCGTTGCTTGCTTTTCCGTTGCTCATGTATTAAATTGCATACACTTCGCTACTCAAAGCTACGCCGCCTCGAACTTCTCGGTCCTTTCTATCCTCCTTTTTAAACACGCATTTTACATAATCAGTTTACGACAAAAATCAAAACCGTCAACACAAAATACGAACTTTTCATTCCAATTTTATAGTAATGTTCGTTTTCATTCCCATTCGATCGTTGCTGGCGGTTTACTGGTAACGTCATACACGACTCGATTAATATGCTCAACATCATTTACAATCCGTGTTGAAATTTTCTCTAATACATCCCATGGAATACGCGCCCAGTCGGATGTCATACCGTCAATCGATGTCACTGCACGTATCCCAATCGTGTAATCATACGTCCGGGCATCCCCCATCACACCGACACTGCGGATATCCGGAAGAACCGTGAAATATTGCCATATATCTCGTTCCAAACCAGCTGCGGCGATTTCTTCCCGGAGAATAGCATCTGATTCACGAACGATTTCTAATTTCTCCTTGGTTACTTCACCAAGCACTCGTATGCCAAGCCCCGGACCAGGGAATGGCTGCCGCCAAACAATCGATTCCGGCAGTCCCAGCTGCAGGCCAAGTTCGCGGACTTCATCTTTGAAGAGCGTGTTCAGCGGTTCAATCAATTCAAATTGCATGTTTTCCGGCAGACCGCCGACATTATGATGAGACTTGATTGTCTGCGCGGTATCCGTGCCGCTTTCAATTACGTCCGTATATAGGGTGCCTTGAGCCAGAAAGTCCATGTCGGACAGCTTATCTGCCTCATCATCAAACACATAAATAAATTCATTGCCGATGATTTTCCGTTTCTGCTCTGGGTCCGTAACGTTTTCCAGCTTGGACAGAAAACGGTCAGCTGCATCTATTTTAATAAAGTTCATATCAAAGTCATCTTGAAACGTTGCTGTAACTTCCTCGGCCTCATTTTTTCTCAGCAGGCCATGGTCAACAAAATACATGTCAATTGCTTACCAATCGCTTTATGAATAAGCGCTGCAACAACCGATGAATCCACCCCGCCGCTTAAGGCGCACAGCACATTCCGGTCACCGACTTGCTGCCGGATATCTGCAACCTTCATGTCGATAAAATTCTCGATTGTCCAATCACCGCTGCAGCCACAAGCGTCAAACACGAATTGTCGCAAAAGTTCGTTCCCGTGTTCGGTATGGCGGACCTCTGGATGAAACTGCACGCCGTACATCCTGCGGTCATCATTACTCATTGCCGCAATCGGTGTTGACGGACTGGTAGCATCAATCTGGAATGAATCCGGTGCTTTCATCACTTTATCACCATGGCTCATCCAAACGGTCTGGCTCGCCGGTGTATCCTTAAACAGGGCCGGCTCATGCTGCAGATCAATCACTGCTTTGCCGTACTCGCGATTGGATGCTTTGGAGACCTCGCCCCCAAAATGTGTTGTCATCAGCTGCATCCCATAACAAATGCCCAGTACCGGGATCCCCCAGCTCAAAAATCCCCGGATCGCAGCGAAAACTGTTTTCATCATATACACTATGCGGACCACCTGATAAAATAATTCCGCTTGGATTCATGTCCCTGATGGCTTCCGCACTTAACCGATGCGAATGCAATTCACTATAAACACCATGTTCCCTGATCCGTCGTGTAATCAGCTGATTGTACTGACTTCCGAAGTCCAGTACAACAATCATTTCATTGTGCTTCATTTCTGGTCGCTCCCATCTATTACGCTCTTCTCGTAGCCTGTCCACACCTATTAAAAAACCTGAATCACTACCCCATGCGGAAATAACCGCAAGAAGGCAGAAATCCAGGTCCAGCGCATACGCAGCCTATAGATATTCCGCCTTCATAGTCAGGACATTTGCGGTGTCCCGGTAGAAACTTTCGAACCATATTATCGAGGATATATGAATGGCGTCAGTTTTAAGTTGTATAACGTAACGCTACTATTTTACTAAGCAATCATATTTGCGTCAAGATGTTATTTGCCGCATCAGCTGTTTCCACACTTGAGGCAATTCGTCTGTCTGTTCCGGATACTGCTCATTTTTGTACAGCATCCGCTCATAATGCAATGTCAATTGCTTCATCGCCCCTGTATTGTATTGTGCATCAACCGATCGGAAAATTCCCTCAGGGTCTGGTCTGAGTGCTTTGGCATTCCATCATGCGCCAATGCCTTCAGCAGGTAGTGATAGGCATCCTGAAATGTTTTGGCATCCTTATTCCGCTGCAGCTTCCGAAATAGGAAGATTGTTTTCCAGCGGAACCGCAGCCGGTAGACCATGAATCCTGATACTGCCAGTAAGGCCGAGCCAGCAAGCACATACCACCAGTCAGCTGAAACCCGTCTGCACCACTGTCGTCATCCTGTGACGCGCTATCAGATGCTGCTTCTTCTTCTGGCATTCGCTCCGGTTCCTGTTCAGGTTCCTCTGTTTCTGGTGTTTCCAATGTATCATCCTGTTCAGGCTCGTCCATATTCATATGGAAGTCCGCCAAATTGGAAAAACCTTGCGTCGGTTCAAACGGCACCCATCCTGACCCCGGAAAATAGACTTCGACCCAGGAATGCGCATTTGCATTTGTGACTTCATATACATCATAATCATCTGTGGAGTCCCCGGTTCGAATCACTTCCCCGCTCGTAAAACCTTTTACCCAGCGGGCTGGGATATCGAGCGAACGGAGCATGACAGTCATGGATGTGGAATAATTATCACAGTACCCGGCTTTCGAATCAAACAAGAACTGATCAACATAGTCCTGATTTTCTTCCGGAACCGGAACATTTTTGATCTGATAACTGAACCCACTGCGGCCAAAATATGACTCAATTGCCCGTGCCCTGTCATAGCGGTTATCATCCTGTGCCGTTATCTCTTTGGCAAGTTCTCCGACTCTGTCCGGTAGTGATGTCGGCAGCTGTGTATACCGCTCCCGCACTTCTTCGGGGAAGTCACCGTCCTTGCCACTCACTTCACGAAGCTTATCAATCGCGAATGACGGCTTCTCATACGTCACGCTGTATTTAGCTGGATTGGCTGCTCCCCCGTTACGTTCCGGCCTTATTTCACCAAACTTGCTATCCAGCAGCAGGTTTAGATCTTTTGGCATGTCCGCTTTTTTAATACCATATGGATAAACCAGTTTTTTTTCAACGATTTGTCTCCTTGAAAACTCACTGTATCTGTCCATTGCTCCGTCTCGACGGAATCCTGAAACGTTTCCAGCGAAATATTCCCGTTCTGCTGTGGCTGGAAGCTTGGTTCACTTGACTTTTTCCAGCCTTTCCCGGTATAGGTATCCTTTGTTTCAACCCGCCAATAATGGTCGTTCTTTGCCACAGCCTGGAAAACAGTCGAATAATCCTGCACGAAGCCGCCGCCCAACCTACTGTCATCTGTTCCATAGCCCACTTTCTGAATGGCCGAACCAGCTCCGGGTCCACCCGCGTTTTCGGCTGCACTCTGGATGAATGGTACTGGATCAGGCCACTGTGGATCAAATTTCGGTGTGGCATACCCGAACAATGTTGCGAATAAGGTAACGGAAATGAGTGGAACCATCCATACCGGTGCTTTCTTCAGCCAGGAAAAACGAATCGATTCCCTGTCAATCAGCTTATAGAAATTCGACATGCCCAGTGCCACGAGCGATACGATAAATGTGCGGACAATCGCAGCATCCGCGTCATATGCCGTAAATGTGTCCAGCACACTCAAGTATATAAACGTCAACAGGACAAAGACGAAAATGCGCTTCATAACAATAAACCAATAATATAAAAGATAGCTGAGCATCCAAATCAGGAGAAGAAACAGTGCACTCCGGAACGTTGGTGTCAGTTCGTACCAATGCTGTGAGAAAAGTGCATTTATATTGTAACTGATTTCCATGACCAAATAGTCGAGCCATTCACTGCCTAGAAAAACACCAGGCAAGTACAGTGCATCAATAATGAAGAGCATGCCAAAGCCCTTCAGTGGAACGGAAATCCACCATTTCACATGAAGCATGGAAATAAAGAAGCAAAACAAAGTATATAAAATAAACACAGTCAGATTGGTTACTTCCCCAATCTGATTCACCGGGTAAATCCATTCCAGAAACAGAATAAATGCACATATATATAATAATGAGGTGTAAAGGAAAGGTACTTGTTTTTCACGACAGTGTCACCTCGATCATACTGCTGGCGAGTTCTTTTTCCGTGAGCACGTTCATCACAATCCCTTCTGAACGAAGCTGGTGGACAATTATTTGCTCCTCCTGTGAAATCAATGACGACGCCTGTACCAATACGACAGCCAGCTGTTTTGTGCGCCTCCCGATCCGCCGCAGAATCTGCTCATATTCTTCATCCATATGGGTTGTCACCAGAACAACAGTGGCGCCGGATGCAAGCTGCATCATTCTTCACGAAGTTTCACCGGAAATGGTACTTCCCCGCCAGGCTGAATACTTGTTAAATGCCAGTTAATCCAGTCCTTTTTAAGCGGGTCATGGGTCAGTGGAAAATAAGCACTTTTTTCTCCGACAGACAAAAACCTGTCTGCGCAGTCTGTCTGTTAAGCGACCCTAAAAGCGACATTGTCAGTTCAACCGCCGCCTCAAAAGCCAATGGATTAGTTTGCAGGTAATGACACGCATCCAGGACGACAACCGTATCGGTGCTTTTTTCCTGTTCAAATTCTTTCGTCACAAATGTGTTTTTCTTTGCAGTCTGTTTCCAGTCAATCCAGGAAAACTTATCCCCCCGGCATATACGCACGAATACCTGATGCAACATTTGTGTTCGTTGCATGTATCGCTTTCGATGGGGCCGATCCCTGTTCAAAAACTGCTGACCCGATCCAGCAGTCGGACAGGCAGCTCATTCGGAAACGCTGCGATCTGATTTTCAATGTGGAATGTATGCTCCTTTGTCACCATGCCGAACACATCTCCAGTTCGGACCCGCACTGCATAAAGCCTGTGCTCACCGCGTGGAATCTGTTCAATGACATATGGAAGTTCAATGGTACGGCGGAATCCGGGGAAAACAATTTTTGATGGTGCGGTTTACATGCAGCTTATCCGGACGATCCATGTGCCGGTGACGCTCTGTCCGGTCACCCACTTGCTGCAACGTATCCGGAAAAACTTCCTCACATACACAATAATAGAGCGGAAATGGGACGGATCGTTTAATGCGAACTGTCACTGCCACCCGGTCTCCCGTGCGGACAACATGATTGGAAAGCTCCCGGGTTACCTCCCATTTTCCAATCGGATAAACCAACAGCCCGAGATGGTATAAAAAGACAGGGAGAAATCCGAAAAAGAGAAAGCCGCTTAAAAAGCCTCCCTGGAACATGGCAAATACGAAAAGCAGCAGGAACAAGAAAACAAGAAAACTTAATTTGCCTGCAATTGAAAGCGTGCTCTTCATGAATGAAATTCCTTCCGAATCGGAATCTGTGTGTTCCTGACGACATTTTCAATAACTTGCTCACTTGTCAGCCCTTCATATTTTGCCTCCGCGTTCAGAATGATCCGATGGGCCAGCACAAATGGCGCCAGATATTTCACATCATCCGGCAGTACATAATTACGCCCATGGATATAGGCGTACGCTTTTGCCGCCTGCATGAGGGCGATCGATCCACGTGGCTGACACCAAGGTAAATCGAGTCATCATCTCTTGTGCTGGTTACTAGTTTAATAATGTAGAATTGCACATTCCGATCAATGTATACTTCTTTTACTTCGTCCTGGATGGCCAGTAATTCCTCCTGGTTCATGACAGCTGAAATCGTTTCGATCGGATGTTCCTTTGACGTTCGCTCGAGCATTTGCATTTCTTCCTCTGCCGACGGGTAACCCAGCCGCATTTTTAAAATGAACCGGTCCAGCTGAGCTTCAGGGAGCGGATATGTTCCTTCGTATTCAATCGGGTTCTGTGTTGCCATGACAAAGAATGGCTGTTTCAGCGGAATGGTATTACCATCAACTGTGACATTTTTTCTTCCATGGATTCAAGAAGGGCGGACTGTGTTTTGGCGAGGTGCGGTTTATCTCATCAGCAAGGACAACGTTCCCCAGAATGGGCCCTGCGCGGAATTCAAATTCCATTTCTTTCGGATTATAAATGGAAACACCCGTGACATCGGCCGGCAGCAGATCGGGGGTGAACTGGATCCGCCTGAAATCACAATCCAGTGATTTGGCAAGTGCCCGAACTAGCATTGTCTTCCCGACACCCGGTACATCTTCCAGCAAAACATGCCCCTGTGCCAATAGTGCAACAAGGCTTAACGTTGTTTCTTCCTCTTTTCCTATCATGACATTCTTTATATTTGACAATAACTGTTTCAGTTTCTCATTGTACACAGCAACATCCTGCATAATCTATAAAACTCCTTCCCTTATACACTATAACTATACTAAAAATAGCCCAGGAAGTAAAAGCAGACTTTTTATCAATTACTTCCATGTTAAGTGCTAGATTAACAGTATTTACAGACCAAGTATTAAAAAACACCTGCACCGCGGATGACGGTAAAAAATACTTAATTGCCTCCGTCACGTTCTTAGCGGCACAGGCGGGATTCAGGGTCCTTTTTCACTCAGGCAGCATTGGATTCCTCTTCATACCGGCCCAAATATCCGATTGCTCCAGCTGATAGGCCAATTGCAGCAATTTGTCTTCCCGGCCTTTAGATGCAACCACCTGTACTCCAAGCGGCAGCCCTTTATCCGATACATGGACCGGAACTGACATGGCAGGCTGACCAGTCAGATTCGCCAATTGGGTGAACGGCGTATATGTAAGACTCGGCAGAAAATGTCCCAAATAATTTGCTGCTGTTCCTCTTTTTTGTATCGGTCATCTTTTTCCGCCAGTATGCCTGTTCCTCAGGTGAGTGGGACAGTTCCCCTACCTCTGGGGCCGTATACGCTGTGGTTGGTGTAATGAAAAAGTCATACGTCTGGTGGAGCGTCTCCATCTTTGCTGCAGCTGTATCCCAAGCAGCCAGACTTGATGAAAATCTCGCCGCCGACACTGATTTCCCAGCCTCATGCATCATCCACGTCTCTATCTCCACATCTTCAGGCGTTAGTTCTCTTCCCAGCGCCTGCTCCAGCTGTTGGGTAACAGAAGCTATTTCACCGCTGTTCATCACATAATAATGCTGCATCAGCTTCATGCCATCTACCGCGTGTCCGGTTTCTTCCACAACATGACCGGCCTTTTCCAGCCACCGGACTGTTTTCCGGACTGCTTCGTTTGCATCATCTGAAACGGGTGTTCCAACCGGGGATTGCGTTGTGAAAGCAATACGAAGCGGACGCCCCAATCGCTCGCTCGATTGCTCCAGGCTGCTTCGTTCCAGAAGTGGTGTGTGGAATGCTGCTTCAGGCTGAACCACTTGCAGAACATCAAGCAGTGCCGCACTGTCACGCACACTCCGGCTCAAAACAAAGTCAATCGACGCTCCTTGCCATTGCCGGCCCGCACCAGGTCCGACGGGGGTGCGTCCGCGTGTCGTTTTAGTCCGAACAATCCAGTGAACGAAGCCGGGATGCGAATTGAACCGCCTCCATCACTTGCTCCTGCTGCCGGGACAACGCCTGAAGCAATCGCAGCGGCCGTGCCACCACTGGAACCACCTGGTGAGTGATTAGTGTTCCATGGATTCCTTGATGGTCCATACAGGGCAGGCTCTGTTATATTTTTCAGCCCGAATTCCGGGGTGTTTGTATGCCCCATCATGAGAAACCCTGCTTCCCGCAGTTTATTCACATAATTGGAATCATTTTCACTGATTGTATTCGCCAGCAATCCGGACGACGACGTGATCGGTTCTCCTGCCAGTGACTGAGACAAATTTTTCAGCAAAAATGGCACACCGGCAAAGGGCTGTCCACTCTTAACATTTTCCGCTTCAGCCAGCACCCGACTTTTTCTCTCATGGACAACAGCATTTAAGGATGGATTGACTTCCTCCAGACGCTGAAAGGCCATTTCCAGCAGTTTACGCGGGTGTATCTCATTCATCTGCAGCAATTCAGCCATATCTGTTGCCTGCAGCCGTGCATACGTTTCAAACTTCATCCAAATTCCCCCTGTTCAACTAATATCCTCCATTGTACCATGGGGTTGCATGATTTCCGACTGAGTAACGTATGAATTTGGCATCCCCTATTACCCCTTATTCTCTTTCTTCCAGGGCGGATCCCCGTGCTGATGAAGCTTTTGGTTCACTTTATAGATGGTGTACGGGATGATGAAAACGAAAAGTGCATTGAGAAACACCCACACATCCGGAATCCTGTCTAGCAGCATACTCCACATGCCTTTTCCCCCTTACTGCTTTGTCTGGTCGGCAGCACCCGTGGAATGGATGGTTACATTCGCTGCAGCATCGATGCTCGCTTTGGCAAAAAAATTGTCGCCGCGATCCCAATCCTTCCTGACTTTCTGCCATAAACCATAGTGATGTTTATGCAGATTCCGACCAATCCCGATAAAATCTGCTTTCCATTCGTTCTGGGCTTTTTGGATGGTTGTGTTCATCATCTGTTCCATTTTCTTTTCCGCTTTCTTTTCGATCGCACGGATTCTCCCATTCGTCCGTACACTCCTAGTGGCAAATGTCTCGGAGACTTTCGCCTCGACTTCGGTGCTGATGGAAACATTAATAGCCGATTTCGCTTTAGCGCGGATATCCATCGAACTATTCACCTGCATGAGTTCCAATGTTATAGTCTGGTCATCTAGCTCCACCTTAACCGTTCCGCTGTTTGTTTCACCAGTTATGAAATTGTAGCCCTTTGTTTCTTTTGCGTTCATTGTTCCAGCCATCCGGTTTTTATGGCCATGGAAAACAACCGCCCCCTGGTACTTAATTGAATTGCCTTTTTGGCGATTTTTGGGACTATATAGCTTTTTTACCTAACAGATTTTCATGCAATTCCCCAATCCGGAGAGGTTGAATGTTACCCGCATACTTAAAACTGTTGTCCATTACCGATTGAATATGCATGACAGGCAGTTTTTCATTTTCCGGGGTGATGTTCAATATCCCGGATGCATTTTCCTCAGCAATGACTACACTGACCCCCCGGCGCATTTCATGATCACGGATAAACAGATCCATCACGCTTTCAAACAGCTTGGTTTTTGCCAATTCACTCGAAACGGCAATCAGTTTCATATGCGGCAAATAAGGTGAGCGGCTCGTCATTGCTGCCATCTCCCGTTCAATTGCAATTAGGCTTTTACCGGACGCTGCTACATTGGCAAAAGCCGGTTTTGCCCCGACGCTTGGCTTGGCGCGCCCAAACCGGAGGGTACGACAAATTGATTGGTCAGCTTAATCTTGTTTTCCTCTGTACCCTCATCCGGCAAATCTAGCGCAGCACCGACGACAAAGCCGCGATCTTCTATTTCCACCCGGTCCCAGCATCCGGCCAGGGGTATGACCACCAGCACAGCCGGAAGCAGACAAAGTCGTTTAAGATGGATCATTTCTTTTCCCACCCCTCACCTTTAAAACTATAAAAAGCAGAACTGTAACAGAAATAGTAATGGCATACCCGTATACGCTCACAATTGTACCGAATACGGCGATTTCATTTACGTTTTGCGGGAGCATACCGACAATATAAACCAGTGGAGACAGTGTGAAAATCAGCTGCATTTTGCGGTTCTTTTAAACATGGAGTTCAGCGCAAACACAGCACTATCCAACGCCATGATGCACGTATTAAAAATAGCCATGATCCAAATGACAAAAACAATGATTCAAATCGCTCAAAAAACCCGCCAGGTATCTCTACATCTTTTGCCAGCTCGACAGTAGGATATTGCAGGTTCCCAGCGGCTAGGTTGCCGAACACACCAATGCACATAATATAAATCATGATATACAACAAAACTGCAGTCACCATGCCGGCAGCAGCTTTCTTTGGAACGTTAGCAGGGCTTTTCACCAGGGAAGTGTAGAATAATAGGAATCCAAACCCCATAAACGAAAAGGCGCTCTGCTTAAATGCATCCCATTGACCGCTGTAGCCTGTCGTCAATACCGGGAGCATATTGCCTGGTTCAAACAGGCCGGTGGTAAACAGTACCAGGAGCAAGGAAATAAATACAATAAATGGAAAAACATCATATTCAGCCGAAACAGCCCTGCTCTTGACCCGGCAACGGCATAGATAACGATTAATAAAAGGTAAGGCCGACAACACCAAAAGGCGTTCGGCTGAACAAATACTGTTCGGCAACAGCCGCAATGACGCGAGTCTCATAGGCAGCAATCAACAACCCCTGTATGGACAATAGCAATGTTAACACTGTCCCAACAGGCTTTGACGTGATAAATGATGCATAAGAAATAAAGCTTTCTTGCGGAAATTTTGCCGCAAGCTTGGCCACCAGCCACGTCAAAAAAACAACAATAGCCCCTCCGATTGCCAGCGGAATAAGCCCATCCGCTCCATTCGTCTGGTCCGCAAGTGTCCTTGGCATGGAAAGCACCCCGACGCCGACGACAATGGAGGGAATGGCAATGAGAATCTCTTTGTCACTGATTTGATTATCCGCATACTCAAATTTTTCATCAGCTAGTTTTCTCCTTTATCTGCGGATTTGTCATCATCAGGCTGTACATAGGATGGACGTTTTGTCCGCATGGTAATCGGCGCACGCAATACTAGGTCTTTCCAATCCTGAAAGAAACTTGGGGCAAACGGGCTGGAGTACGGCACACCAATGCTTTTTAAATTAACAATATGAATATTGATCATGATGTACACGAGTATGATCCCGTACAAGCCGAGAAAAGCAGCCGCAAGCATAAAGCCGAACCGGACTAGCCGGAATGAAATGGCTACACTGTATGCCGGGATGGAGAAGGAGGCAATGGCTGTTACTGCGACGACTATAACCATAATTGGGCTGACCACACCCGCCTGTACAGCGGCATCACCAATAACCAGCCCCCCGACAATCCCGATCGTCTGCCCGATTGTTTTCGGCAGACGGGCACCAGCTTCCCGCAGGAGTTCCATGGTAAGTCCCATAATGATTGCCTCAATGGCTGCCGGAAATGGGACACCTTCCCGGGTGGCAGCTATGGAGAAGGCGAGCTTTGATGGAACCATCCCCTGATGATAGGAAACGAGTGCAATATATAAAGAGGGCAGAAACATAGCGAGAAAGGCCGCCCCATACCTTAATACGCGAAGAAAGGTGCCAATTAGCCAGCGTTCATAGTAATCTTCCGGTGACTGGAGTGTGTTGCCCAACGTGACAGGCGCAATCAGAACAAACGGGGTACCATCCAGAATGATTGCAATTTTCCCTTGCAAAAGAGCGGTTGCAACCTTGTCAGGGCGTTCGGTATTCGAAAGCTGCGGAAAGGGGGATAAAAAGCTGTCCTCAATCCACTGCTCAATAAACCCGGATTCAGGTGCATCATCAAGGTCGATGGTCTCCAGCCGCCGATTGACTTCCTTCAAGATATCCGGGTGAACAATCCCCTCCACATAAGACACCACCAGATTTTTTTCGAGCGGCGCCCTACCTGGTGAGTCTGAAACCGTAAATTCGGGTCGCGGATGTTGCGGCGGATTAGCATCATGTTCGTGCGCAGATCTTCAATGAATCCTTCACGCGGCCCCCGTATTAGTGTTTCCGTTATAGGTTCCTCGATCGAACGAGTTTCCCATCCTTTCACATCAAGAATCAGCACCTGACTAATACCGTCTAAATAAAGAATAGCACTGCCGTATAAAAGCGCAAAAGACACTTCATCCAGTGTCTTCCCACGCTCGACATCGCCAGTTGATACAAGTTCCTTTTCTATTTCATTTAGTAATTCGTTTCTGTTATGGTTTAATTCCTTTTTCTCCGACAACAGCTGCAGATTTTTCAGCACATTGCTGTTAATTTGCTGTTTGTCCGCCAAACCATCAATGAAGACAACGGCACAACGGTGGTTTTCCTGTCCAAGGGAAAATTTGCGAATGACAAGATCATTGGGCTTTTCCAGCATCGTTTCAATCGTTTCGAGATTCTTATCCAGGTTTTATTCAAATGATCCGGAAATTCGATCGAAGGTCTTTTGTTTGATTGCTGCTTTTGCCTGCGTTTTAAAAAAGGAACCCAACCCCATGTTCGTCCCTCCCATTTTTGGCCGTTTCCCTTTGCTTTCCCTGAAACAAAAGATTTATACGGTATAAGACTTTACGTACAAGCCAAAACTAGCGTTACGAACTTTTGGAGGAGGAAGAGCTAATGACAGGAAAATCGGACATTCTTCCGGCAATGAGGCTTCCCGGTCTGTCTTTGCTGCATCAGTGTGGGCTGAGAATAAAGACGACTACTGCGGATATGTTTATTGGCGTTCTATTCAGGGCAATCAGGAAAAGTGAACAAGCGTGTCATTCGTTAACACTCAATTATTGCAAAGGACAGCCATTCCACTAGGGAAGCGTATGAAAAAGGGTCCGGAAAAAATAGAGATAAACTGGAAATGTTACTATGGAGCATTGCCCTGCCAGGATTTGGCCAATTATTAAACGGAAAATATGTCAAAGGCATCATGTTTGTTTTTTAGAGATCATTATAAATGTGTTGGGGAATTTTAATGAAGTGATTATTTTAAGCTTTCACGGTAATATTCAAGAAGCTGTCCAGCATACTGATTATCAGTGGCTGATGTTCTACCCGTGTCTTTATTTTTGCAATGTGGGATGCATACCGGGATGCGGAGGGCGTGAGCAGACCATATGCTTTTGTGCCATTTGTATTTGCTGCCTATTTCGTCACAGTGGGGTTAATTTTTTCCCCTCACTTTACAATTTTTGGAATACTTATTGGGCCCGTGTGGCTTCCCATTATCGGACTCCCAATCGGGCTGATTGTCGGCGGGCTGATCAGATGGCTATTGCTTAAGCGGATGGACAGCCGAAATGGAATGTAAAAAGGATTCTCATGCACGGCTTACATAAGAATCCATTTTTTAGCACTGTCCTTGCGTTTTTTTCTACGATAAGAATGGAGCACGATGATCATCACAACGAGTCCTGCAGCAGGGATGAGAAAGCCGGAAAAGTTAGCACCCAAAATGGCATTTTCTTTTGTACCGGGGCTCATAGCTTTGCTGTTCTTTTTCTTTGCCTCCTTTAGCTGAAAGGAGGCAATCGTTTCACCATGACTATCTGTAACCTTCAATTTTCCATCTGCCTCTGCCCTTTTCGTAAGCTGCTCATTCCGTTCATGCGTAAATGTGAGCTTTTCCGAAGCCTGGTATGTCCGGTTATCTATTTTGAATGAGGTCCCTTTGGCTATGGCCGAATGGGTAAAGGTAGAAAATCCGTAGTCCAAAAGCTTTTTCGTATCGTCGTATGCCTTTGACTGAAAATTGGAGTCCAGTGTGATGGCGATCAGGCTAAGATCATCCCGTTCAGCTGTTGTCGCCAGCGTGAATCCGGACTGATCCACAAACCGGTTTTCCCGCCTGTTACCCCTTCATAAGGCATCTGGCGCATCATTTTATGATGGGTCAGCAATGTCGTATCCCAGGATGCTCCATTCCATTCAAGTTCCACTGTCCCAAAAATGTTTCGAAACACATCATTCCTGATGGCATACTGCGTAATCTTAGCCAAATCACTTGCGGTGGTAACATGGTCCGGGTCAAATAGGCCATGCGGATTTTCAAAATGTGTATCCTGAACGCCGACTTTTTTCTTTAAATATGCATTTAAATCTGAGGCGAATTTATCTACGCTGCCGCTTAGATGTTCGGCTATGGCAACACCTGCATCATTGCCGGAATTAATCAAAAGCCCCTGGATCAGTTTCTTCAGTGTCACTTTTTCTCCTTTTTCAAGATACACTCTAGTTCCATCGATATTTCTAGCCTTTTCACTGACCATCGCAATGCTATCCAGATCCCCATTCTCAATGGCGTAAATGGCTGTTGCGATTTTAGTTAAACTGGCAGGGTACATTGCATCATTAGCATGTTTGGCAAAAAGAATATCACCAGTGTCTGCGTCCATCATGACAGCCGCTTTACTTGTTAAAGACGGGGGCCCGGTATCCGATGCTGCTTGTACCGTTGACGTGAAGAGCGGACTTGCGATTATACTGATTAGTAATAGTAAAAACAGTTTTTTCATGATTACACCTTGTTTCTATAAAGATCCTTGTCTATTTTAAAATGATTTTTGTCTTTATACAGCAGGATTGACTTAATTGTAATGGAATTTTAATATTCCACATGGGGCAGCCGAACTTGAATGGGAAAATTATGTTATATCCAAGGCGAATTTGATTGCCGTTGGACAGGAAAGAATAAACGCATAATTATTAAAGGACGTGTTTGCAGATGACGACAGCCAATCCAGCCGTATGCTTTAAAAGCGTGCATTTTTCCAAGGAAGGTACGCACATTTTGCGTAATGTTACCGGCGTATTTCCAAAGGGCCAGATTACAACCGTTGTCGGCCCATCCGGTGCTGGAAAAACGACCTTGTTTAAGCTGTGCAATGGACTGGACTCACCCAATGACGGCGATATTTTCATCCATGATTCCAGCATCAGCAGCTATAACCCCGTTGAATTGCGCAGGAATGTCGGCATTGCATTACAAAAGGCAACCATGATCAGCGGAACAGTGGAAAAAAAATCTCGCCCTGCCGCTCCAGCTGCAGGGAAAAACACTGTCTGATGAGCGGGCGGGTGAACTGCTGGATATTGCCGGCCTGGATGCATCATTCCTTGATCGGGATGTAAAAGACTTATCCGGCGGGCAACGGCAAAAATTATCAATCGCAAGGACGCTCGTCAATGAGCCGGATATCTTATTGCTCGACGAAATCACATCCTCTTTGGACAGTGTATCCCGGCAGGATGTTGAGAAACTGATCACAGCGATTAACCAGGATTATGGCACGACAATTGCCTGGATTACACATGATCTGCAGCAAGCACTTACAATTGGCGATTACACGTGGGTGATGATGGATGGGGAAGTAGTGGAAACCGGTGAGAGCAATTTTCTGATAGAGCCGCAAAGTGAGCGTGTGAAGCAATTTGTGGAGGGTGAAGTTAAATGAGTTACCTGACATTATCCATTTCACTGTTATTCGTCATCATCCCGCTTGTCTTGTCCAAAACGTTAAACCTTGGGCTGGAAAAAGACACGTTGATTGCGGCAGTACGGTCCATTATTCAGCTGCTTGCCGTTGGGTACGTGCTGCAATTTGTCTTTGACTCGGAAAATATGATTTATATTTTGCTGATGATTGTTCTGATGATTGCTGCTGCAACCCATAATGCACAAAAAAAGGGGGCAGTTATTCAAGGCATTATTTGGAAACTTGTCGTCACGTTCGTTTTTGTGGAAGTGCTAACCCAGGGCATTTTACTCGGCTTGAATATTACCCCCCCAACCGCCCAGTACATCATCCCAATCAGTGGAATGGTTGTAGGAAATTCAATGGTGCTGGCCATCCTGTTTCTAAACCGGTTTACATCGGAAATCGAGACACACCAGGACGAAACCGAACTCATCCTATCTCTCGGCGGCACGCCAAAACAAGCAATCCATTCACAGTTAATTGCCTCCATCCAGGCAAGCACCATTCCAACTATTGAAAGCCAGAAAACGATTGGACTGGTGCAGCTGCCGGGGATGATGAGCGGACAGATTATTGCGGGTGCCGATCCAGTCCAGGCCGTTTTGTTCCAATTGCTTGTGTTGTTCCTGCTATTGACGACTGCTGTTGTCACCAGTATCATGCTCGGCTATCTGTCGTATCCAACTTTATTTAATCAGCGCATGCAGCTGCTGAAATGAGCTGAACAGGGGATTGCTGCCTGTAAACGCTGCTGGCATGTGGAACCGCTGATAAAATGGGTTTGCGCGAGTTTTGGCCCGGGTCGCGCGACTTTTCTCGTTTTCGCGCGAGTTTTCGACCCGGGTCGCGCGACTTTTCTCGTTTTCGCGCGAGTTTTGACCCGGGTCGCACGACTTCTTGTTTTCGCGCGAGTT
>BBCA01000053.1 GCA_001311805.1 Lentibacillus juripiscarius JCM 12147
CTTTCAATTTGATATCGCGGGGCTGGAGTTATCGTCGGATGCTAAAGCATCTGACTTCCAACCTTTGACATCTATTTTGTCATACTGGCTGTTTTGTTCAGTTTTCAAAGAGCAAATCATTGATGTTCTTTATTACGGTCAACTTTTTCATTATACCAAATAACTGTTTTGGTGTCAATAGTTATTTTAAGTTTATTTGTTTCGCTGAAAAAGCGACTTTATTAATATACCATCTTTCGAATCCAAAGTCAACAACTTTTTTACGTTTTCGAAAGGGGTTTACGGCGCTTTTTAAAGCGACGCTTATTAATATAACATGGTTCCCTTGTTTACGCAAGAGGTAATTTTATAAGATTTCGTCGGTTAAATTCGGTATGATTTTTGCGACGGATATAAATGTACCATGCATAGCATCATGAGTCAATAATTTTTCAAATTGAATGTACTGCAAAAACAAAAAATGATCCTTGGTGGAATGCAGACCTGCTGTGTCGCCCGCATCCACACCAACTTCCTGAAACAACACGGTTACTTTCCTCTATTATATTATTCCTGATTGATTCGGTACCTGCGTCTGTACACACCTGCAACCTTTGTTTCACTTTTCTCCGTTACTAGGATGCCTTTTTCCGTTAAATAGTGCAATATCGCTGTCAGATCAACCGCATACGAAGCGATTTTCGGGTGATCCTTCAATTCTTCACAGGACCATGCTTCTGTTCTTTCATCCATTATGTCCAATAGGTGCTTTGCTGATACCTTGGCCCTTCTGCTGATTGCAAAGTCAGCGGCAAGAATCATCAATTGTATACGCTTGGCAATAGGCTCGTCGCTTTCAATCAGTTCATCGTACAGTTTATATATTTCTGGGTCTGTTTCCTTCACTTGACTCCACAAGGTCGCTTCCGGATGATAACCCTCCTCTACTACTGCAAGCCTTGCCAAATAATGCAGCGTATGAACCATTCTGCTGAAAGCATCCTTATACTGTTCTGACGCATAAAGGTCTTTAACTTCACTATAACTTTTTAGCAGCTTGCCAAACTCCATTGTCTTGCGCAAATCCCGCTTTTCATGCGGAAACCTTCTTAACTGATCTTTCAAATTGAAATGTATTCATCCCGGTCAAATACTACCTTTCCAGCGAGAATCCACTCAACAGCTTTCCTATTCCCATTGGTATCAATCCATTTGTTGAGTGAACGCTCGGTCAATGTGAGCATTGCTGCTGTTTTGCCGTAAAACTCATAATGTTTTTCATGCCAGTCCGCATCCGAGGCCTTAACAACCACAAGCATAATCACATCAAAATTATCGGTGATCGGACTGTCCGGTTTCGTCTTTTCAATCAAAATAATTCCCAATGTATTGGTATGATTTGCTTGTTCCTCGTATATCGGTTTGAATAATTTTTCCATTTGCCTTTCCTCCATTACCTTGAATACTATCTATTTCGTTATGATTGTGTGAAATCCTTTTTCCAAATCAAAAAATCATTTAAAATATGCTATACTGACTTATGAAGCATAACAAGGAGGACACATAAATGGCTGACAATCTGGTTTATTCCAGCAAAATAAACAAGATCCGCTCGTTTGCGCTTATTCTGATTTTCGTTGGATTTGCCGTTATGTATGGTGGGCTCTTGGCTAAAAAGATTGAATGGCTGATGCTGACATTATTTCTGTTTGGGGTTATGTTCATCTTATTAAGCTGTGTCGTTTATTTCTGGATTGGCATGTTATCCGCCAAGACTGTATCAATTGTTTGTCCAAGCTGTGAGAAGCCAACGAAAATGCTCGGACGCGTGGATGCATGCATGCATTGCAAGCAGCCGCTGACACTTGATAAGGAATTGGAAGGCAAGGAATTCGACGAAAAGTACAATAAACGGAAGTATCGGAAACAAGCGAAGTCAAATAACGGGAATTAGCATAAAAAATCCAGCTTCCAAATGGAGGCTTGGATTTTTTCTTTGAGGGGGTGAAATTTAATTTTTTTCTAATGTTTCGCCGTTTCAGCCTGCTGACAGCTTTCACATGTACCGTAAATTTCCATTCGGTGATGACTCACATCAAAACCGGTAACCTGCTCTGCCAGTGACTCCACTTCATCCAGCGTCGGATAATGGAAGTCCTCAATTTTCCCGCACACCTCACAGATTATATGATAGTGCTCACTTGAATTGTAATCATAACGGCTTGATGAATCACCATAGGTTAATTCACGGACAAGCCCGGCTTCCCGAAGTACACGCAGGTTGTTATAAACAGTGGCCACACTCATATTAGGAAATTTACTTTCCAAGGCTTTATAAATGTCATCAGCTGTTGGATGGATCATTGAATGAAGAAGATATTCAAGAACCGCATGACGTTGTGGTGTTATACGTACGCCAGATTCTTTAAGTGTATTGATGGCTTGCTGCAGTCTTTCATCAGACACCGTCATGCACCCCACTTTCTCATATATTCAGTCTCTAATAACATTCTTATATTATAATTCTTATAATTAGTGTACCCGTTTACACGCTATCCTGTCAATATAAGTATATTTCCAACGTGACAATAATATTAATTAAAATACAAAAATGAGCGATTCATATGATGTAAATCACTCATTCCCATCTTTAAATATCCGCTTTCAATGGTATTTCTTCTCCTTCCAACGACTGATTGACATACCTTGCCGCTACAAACAGAAAATCAGACAGGCGGTTCAAATACGAAATGACAAGCGGGTTGACGTCTTCCTGTTCATTCAGCGCAATCGCCTGTCGCTCGGCCCGACGTGCGACTGTCCTCGCCGTGTGCAGAGCACTGGAAGCAGAATGACCGGATGGCAAAATGAAATTGCGCAGTGGCTCAAGCTGTTTATCCCACGCATCGATTTGATCCTCGAGCTCCTGTATGTGCCCTTCTTTCAGTTTCCATTTCACTTCTTTATCATCTGGTGTCGCGAGTTCTGCACCTACATGAAACAAAATGGTCTGAATCCGGTGCATCTTCTCCAGGAACGTATCCTTATCCGCCCAGTCCACGCCGTTAAGAAAGCTTAGCCCAAGCCCAATCATAGAATTGGTTTCATCGCATGTCCCATACGCTTCGACTCGGAGATCATGTTTCGCAACACGCTTGCCTGATATTAAGGATGTCTTCCCTTTGTCACCTGATCGTGTATAAATACGCATGTTTAATACCCCCTGGTCACATCAATTTTATTTACATAGTCATCCCGGTTTCATTAAACATTTCAAGATTCTCCTCAAAAATAGCAAGGGCCCGGCGCTGGTAATGCGGTGATATCCCCGATATGTGCGGCGTTACCGTAACATTGTCCATTTGCCAGAATGGATGGCCTTCCGGTAATGGTTCCTCCTCAAAAACATCCAGCACCGCATGGGCAATTTCCTTTTCTCGGAGCGCTTTTATCAAATCATTTTCACGGACAGCATCGCCGCGTCCCATATTAAGGAATATGGCACGATTTGGCATTACCCTGAATTCATCAAATGTAAAAAATTCCTTCGTTTCCGGGGTGCTTGGCAGGACAGATACAACAGCGTCCGCCTCAGGAAGGACACGTTCCAGCTCATCGTGTGTCACGTTCTGGTCCACATTCTCAACCGCCTTACCACTTCTCGATATGCCATACACCGTCATCCGGAATGCTTTAGCCAGCCGGGCGACTTCCTGCCCGATCGCGCCTGTGCCAGCAATGACAAGCGTTTTCTCAGTCAGTTCCTGCATCCGTACAGAACGGTCCCACGTTTGTTCTGCTTCATTTTTCATTAGTTGTTTTTGCTGGCGAACGACTTGGAGAAGCATGGAAATAGCGTATTCAGCCATGGGCACTTTGTGGATTCCCCGTGCATTGGTGACGAGAATTCCCCGTTCTTTAATTGCAGCAAATGGCAATCGATCAATGCCTGCTGAAAGTACCATAATCCACCGCAACCGAACGGCCTCGCTGATCAGCTCAGCAGTAAGATCCTCTCCAAACGTAATGAAAATGTCCGCCCGCCCAATGTCCTGTTTTGCTTCATCCATATTCGCGCAAAAGATAAATGTTTCATCTGGATAATGTTCGCGTAGTCTAGTTCGATGTTTTTCAGAAATTTTTGCTGACGACAAAATGACCAACGGAATGTCCCCCTCTATTATAGCTACTATTTCTATGGTAAACGTTTTCGGTTGAAAATGCCATTGCGTTATGAAAAAAGCAGCCCTATCTGGACTGCTTCTTTCAGTTTATCCATTGTCGCGTAGAAATGCGAGCGCTTCTTCGACATGTCCGTCCACTTTGACTTTACGGAACTCTTTCTGCAGATTGCCTTCTTTATCAATAATAAATGTGGAGCGTTCAATGCCGTAGTTTTCCTTGCCAAAGTTTTTCTTTAACTTCCATACCCCGTAATCTTCGGCCACTTTATGTTCTTCATCCGCCAGCAATGTAAATGGCAATTCATGCTTATCGATAAACTTCTGATGACTTTCAGCAGGATCCGGCTTACGCCGATGATCACCGCATCGAGCTCGCCGAATGACTCCTGTGCGTCCCGGAAGTCACAAGCCTCATTTGTACAGCCTGGCGTCATGTCTTTTGGATAAAAATAGAGAACGACATGCTTGCCTCTGAAGTCAGACAGGCTCACTTCATTTCCGTTCTGATCCGGCAGCGTGAAATCTGGTGCTTGTTTGCCCAATTCTGTAGTCATATTTCATCCCTCCATGAAAATTTCGATTATCTTCACTATAGCATATCCGTATGCCTGTCTCTATCTTTGTGATTGGATTGCACCAGTTTCAGAACAAACGCAGCCGGCAAAACATAGCCAATCAACGCTTGTATTAGCGCAATTAGCCTGCCGATGCCAATGGGTGTAATGTCCCCATACCCAATTGTCAAAACAGTAACACCGCTGAAATAGATGGAATGAACAAGAGACCCGAATACACTGACTTCCCTCAGTTCACCATTCTCAACCAGCAAAATATGATTCATCGATAAAATAAAATACACCAACGCGAAGCCAATGATTACAATCAGGTAAATAACCAGCAGCGTATAAAAAATTTCAGCAGAAAAACGGCTGTCCCGCATATTGCGAAATCGTTCACCGTGAATAAAGCCAATAATGCTGGCTGTAACGATGATGATAATGGCCGTCATCACAATCCAAGAAATAATATCCATACAATCCCCGCCCCGTCACTATCCTATGCTTATCCACACTATGAATTGCCTTTTATTTTTAAAGATTTGCTGGGACCACACCTAAAGCGGGTTCTAGTATCGTATGGATAGCGGTGAATGCCATTTGTTCCTGATTTTTGATATAGTTATAGTTGTAGACTAGAAACATAGGTTTTTCCGTATGGGAAAGACCATGTGAAGCAGGAGGCATTATTTAATGGATTTTACTACTTCAAAAACATTGCACGAAGAAGCACTTGACCACATTGTCGGCGGTGTCAATTCACCATCGCGCGCTACAAGGGTGTTGGCGGCGGCACACCGGTGTATATGGAAAGTGCAAAAGGCGCCTATTTTTGGGATGTCGACGGCAATAAGTATATTGATTATTTGGGAGCGTACGGCCCAATCATCACCGGCCATGCCCATCCGCACATCGCGGAAGCCATTAGCCATGCCGCTTACAACGGCGTTCTGTACGGGGCACCGACAAAACTCGAAAACACATTCGCTAAAATGCTGAAATCAGCTATTCCATCCCTGGAAAAAGTCCGGTTTGTCAATTCCGGAACGGAGGCTGTTATGACAACCGTCCGAGTCGCCCGTGCCTATACGGGTCGGAATAAAGTGATTAAGTTTTCCGGCTGCTATCACGGTCATTTTGATTCTGTCCTGGTGGAAGCAGGATCCGGACCGGCGACATTGGGAACACCAGATTCAGCGGGGATCCCGCAGGATGTTGCCAAGGATGTCATCACCGTTACATTTAATGATCTGGAATCGTTCAGACAAGCAATGGAGCGCTGGGGTGATGAGGTTGCAGCCGTACTTGTCGAACCGCTTGTCGGCAACTTCGGTATTGTCACACCAAAAGAAGGTTTTCTGGAAGGTGTTAATACAATAACACATGATGCCGGAGCCCTTGTCATTTATGACGAAATCATCACCTCTTTCAGATTCACTTATGGCAACACACAACAGCTGTATGGCATTGAACCGGATATGACAGCAATGGGCAAAATTATCGGCGGCGGACTGCCCATCGGCGCCTACGGGGGACGCCAGGACATTATGGAGCAAGTAGCCCCGCTCGGACCAGCATATCAAGCTGGAACGATGGCCGGAAACCCTGCGTCAATGGCTGCAGGTATCGCCTGTCTGGAAGTGCTTCAACAAGATGGTGTCTATGAGAAACTGGACCGGCTTGGCGAACGGCTGGAAATAGGCATAGTTGAAAAAGCATCGGAGTACGGGATTCCAATTTCTGTAAATAGGATGTGCGGTGCAATGACCGTTTACTTTGGCGGAGATACCGTGGAAAATTACGAACAAGCTGAAGCCACCGACGGCGAAGCCTTTGCACAGTTTTTCCATCTCATGCTGAATCAGGGTATCAATTTGGCCCCATCCAAGTTTGAGGCGTGGTTTTTGACGACCGAGCATACGGAAAGTGATATTGATGCAACCATTGAAGCTGCCGGAAAAGCATTTGCAGCTATGGCGGAAAAATAAATTTAATTTGGATGTCGGATCATCGGTTTCCAATTAATGTAAATTTATGTCCCGTTTGCGATATGGGCTGTTTACTTACTTATGTTGACACAGAAGGCAGAGTATTCCTTTGAAGGAGTGTTCTGCCTTCTTTTTTTATTATAATCGTTATGGGGGCCGGAAAAGTGTCACAGGACACCTTTAATGAACGGCATTCGATTATACTTATGAAGGGTGTGTCACGCGAGTTTGGGGGTTTTCGCGCGAGTTTCGGGTGCTCGCGCGCGACTTTCTCGATTTTCACGCGAGTATATAATCCCCTCACCAGTTTGTAGCTTTTAAAGATGAAGATTTTTGCGTTGCTCTCGCTCGATTTGGCACCAAAAGGTTAAAAAGCTCCCCCACATCACTCGTGGAAGAGCTTCCCTAAATCAGGTTCATGGAGTATCAAGGTTCTGCACTTGGTACAAGTCATAATAGTGACCCTGCTGTTTCATCAGTTCATCATGAGAGCCCATCTCTTTGATTTCACCATCTTCAATAACGACAATCCGGTCAGCATGTGTGATCGTCGCCAGCCGGTGTGCCACAATAAAGGTGGTCCGGTCTGAGGCAAGCCGTTCGACAGCTTCCTGGATAATGTGTTCACTTTCCAGATCAAGGGCAGATGTTGCTTCGTCGAAAATCAGGATAGGCGGATTTTTCAGGAACACGCGTGCAATGGCAATTCGTTGTTTCTGCCCACCGGATAGCTTAACACCACGTTCACCGACAAGGGTGTCATAGCCATGTTGCAGTCCTTCAATGAAGTCGTGCGCATTTGCTGCTTTAGCCGCAGCCACTACTTCTTCATCCGTAGCATCCGGATTACCCATGCGGATGTTCATCGCGATGGATTCACTGAATAGGATATTGTCCTGCAGCACCATGCCAATATTATTCCGCAATGAACGTGCCTGCACATCACGGATGTCGGTCCCATCTACTTTAATGGAGCCGCCAGTTACATCATAGAATCGCGGGATCAAGCTGACAAGTGTTGACTTGCCACCGCCACTGATGCCGACGAATGCGATTGTTTCGCCTCTTTCGACATGGAGGGAAACATCTTTTAAGACATTCGTTTCTTCTTCTTCATATTTAAATGATACGTGGTCAATATCAATTTTTCCTTCGACCCTGCCAAGTTGTTTAGCATCGGGTTTATCGACTATATCATACGATTCATTCATCAATTCAAATACACGGTCAATTGATGCAACAGACTGTGTCAGCACTGTTGAGGAACTGATTAGCCGGCGGAGCGGACTGTACACCCGTTCCATATAGGTGACAAACGCAACCATAGTACCAATGGACACATTTCCACTGATGACCTGATAGCCGGCGAACGCAATGACCAGCAATGGTGCCAGGTCGGTAATGGTATTCATAACAGCAAATGTTTTTGCGTTCCAGTCGGTATGGTTTAATGCTTTATGGAGGAAGTTCTCGTTTCGTGTGTCGAATTGCTCTTGTTCATAATCTTCAAGGGCAAAACTTCTTGTTACCGGAATTCCCTGCACACGTTCATGCAAATGGCCCTGCACTTCAGCTAGTGACTGGGAGCGTTCCCTCGTCAGCCGTCGGAGCCTGCCATAGAAGTATTTGACCGAAATGCCATAAAACGGGAACAGAATGATCGCGACAATGGTCAGCCCGACATCCATTGTCAGCATAATCCCGATGGCAATAAGGATTGTAATCATATCCAGCCAAACATTCATCAGCCCGGTTACGACAAAAGTTTTCGTTTGTTCGACATCATGTATTACCCGGGAAATAATTTCCCCGGTTTTGTCTGAGAATAGAACCTGAGGCTCAATTTTTGTATGTGGTCGAACAGTTTATCCCTGATGTCATAAAGGACTGTGTTGCCTACCCACTGCGCCAAATATTGTCGAAAGTATTCAATTGGCGGGCGCAGGACAAGAAATATAATAAAAGCACCGCCCATCAGCCAAAACAGTTGTTCCAGTTTTGCCGAATCGGTCAGGTCATCCGCATTAATGATATTATCGATAACGTATCTTAATATTAGCGGCAAAAGAAGCGGAATACCAATTTGACAATTCCGATAAGGACCGTTAGCAAAATTTTTCCATTTGTACGGACGGACGAACTGTAAATACTGTTTGATGCTGCTCATTCACATCAATTCCCCCATTCTAATTGTGGTTTAAAAAGAAAATCCTTGCTACAGCAAGTAACAAGGAACGATTAGACACTTATTGCATTATAAGGCTTTGCTGAACGTTAATCAATCGAACTGTTCAGCGATACGTCAGATAGCGTTCATACCATTGATCGATGAAGTCTGGAGCAAAGGGACCCTGACGCTGCCTTACCCACCGCAGTAAATGTTCAACATTCTGCTCAAGAATCCGGTCCAGTACAACGGGATAGCTCATTTGTTCCTTATGTTCAGCATACTCATCTTCATCCAATAGATCGTATGTCATGTCCGGGTATACTTTAACATCCAGATCATAATCGATATATTTCAATGCCTCCGCATCATAAACAAAAGGGGAACTGATATTGCAGTAGTAATAAATGCCGTCGTTGCGCAGCATACCAATAACGTTGAACCAGTAATTCGCGTGGAAATAGCAGATCGCAGGTTCTCTTGTTATCCACGACCGGCCATCGCCTTCTCTGACAGTTGTTTTATCATTGGCACCAATGACTACCATATCTGTGCCTTTGAGGACAAGGGTGTTTTCCCAAATCCGGTGCAATTGACCGTTATGTTTGTAGCTATGTATTTGTATTGCCGTTCCTGCTTCTGGTCCAGTCATCCTATCGCTCCTTAGCTCCGCACACATTCTTTTTTCCTTATTATAATTCTAACTGAGCGATTGATAAGGAATATGACGTCATTGGTATTTATAACGAAAAAAAGAGCTTCCCGAGGAAGGAAGCTCTTAGAAGTCAAAAATTGGGAGTGGATTTCGTTATTTTTGTTTTGCTGCGATTGTTGGTTTTGCTTTCTGACTTCTTGTGCGTCTGTTTCAGAAGCAAACTCAGTACCGTACTGGCTTTGTCCTTGTTGTGCCTTCTGGTTCTGCTTTTTTACTTGCTGTACGTTTGTGCCAGCAGTAGTTTGGTTTGGCTGTTGTTTTTAGCCATTTGTATCACCTCCGCGTTAATTAATCTGCCCACGATGCGACTAACTATCCATTTTGAATGGATGTTAAAATTAACTGTCGAAGGAATTAAATGTTAAAAGTATGACCAGCCGTAAACCTGCATAAATTAACCGGGACCAGCACATCTGCTTGAACGCTGGACTGACAGAACGCGGCATTACGTCAGATAGTTCATCATTTTCTGATGTGGCACTGGAAAAGGGTAATCATCTAATTCTTCATGGCCAACAAACCGAATTCGTTCATCCGCCGTTTCGAAACAGGCGGTAGCCGCATCATATACCTCCAGTTGCCAAATCAGATGTGAGAACACATGGCTGACATTCCCTTTTTTCGCTTGTAATGTTATGTCCATGCCATATTCCATGCGGAACCATTGTTCAATGTGGGCATTTCCGATTTCATCAACAGGCACCATTGGGAATTGCCACATATTTGCGAGCAAACCATTTTCCGGGCGCTTTTCGATCACATACTCCCCATTTCTGTTTTGAATCAGCAATGCAGCATAATGAACTTTTTTCTGCTTTTTCTTTTTGGATTTAACCGGCAATTCCTTCTCGACTCCTGTCTGGTACGCACGGTAATAATCCTGAACCGGGCAGAACATACACATCGGTTCCTTTGGCGTGCATACGAGCGCCCCCAGTTCCATAATCCCCTGATTAAAAGTTGATGGATCATCATGCGAAATGATGGCTTGCACATATTGTTCAAATTTCTTTTTCGTGCCAGCCTTTGCAATATCATCATTTATCTTCAGAACACGGGCCAGCACACGCATGACGTTGCCATCGACAGCAGGGTGTGGCTGGTTAAACGCAATGGATAAAATGGCTCCTTTCGTATATGGACCGACGCCTTTCAGTGAACCCAGTTCTTTCGGATTATCAGGCACTTTTCCACCATAAGAAGAAACAATTTCTCGAACGGCGTTTTGTAAATTCCGTGCGCGGGAATAATAACCAAGGCCTTCCCATGTTTTTAAAACATCCTGTTCATCTGCATATGCCAAATCATGGGGAGTGGGATATTTAGACATAAAATGCTGAAAATAAGGAATGACAGTATCGACTTTCGTCTGCTGCAGCATGATTTCGGAAACCCAGACTTTATAAGGATCCTGATTAGCACGCCACGGCAAGTCGCGTTTATTGGCTCGATACCATTCCATTAACGCTTTCTGGAAACTGGAAATGTTAAAATTCTGTAATGCTTTATCTGTCATTCTGATACATCCTCTATGTTACAATTAATTCGTCAATTTACGACAATTTCTAAATACCAAGAACAACGCATCAATCAGACGCTGTTCAAGGAGGGCTTCCGCTTATGGATACAGGAACCCATATCGTCATGGGCGTTGCACTCGGCGGTCTGGCAACGTTGGATCCGGCTGTGCAGCAGGACCCTGCACTGTTTTCGGCAGTATTGGCCGGAACCGTCATTGGCTCCCACGCCCCTGATTTTGATACCATTTTAAAACTCAAAAATAATGCTGTTTATATACGGCATCATCGTGGTGCCACCCATTCCATCCCTGCTGTCATCATATGGGGAGTCTTGATTGCCGGCATCATTCATCTGCTCGCACCTGGCGTGAGTCTGCTTCATTTATGGGCTTGGACGGCACTGGCCGTGGTCTTGCATGTCCTTGTCGATATCCCCAACGCATACGGGACACAAGCCTACCGCCCATTTACCAACAAATGGGTGGCTCATGGTTTCATCAACACGTTCGACCCTTATATTTTCATGCTTCACATCGCCGGTATCGTCGCCTGGCTACTTGGTGCCAACCCCGGCTATACATGGTTAATCATTTATACCGTCATCGTTCTGTACTACGTGAAGCGGTATATGGATAAACGCGAAATTGTCAAAAAGATCCAGGATCATTTTTCGGATACCGAACAGATAGCCACCTCCCCCACCATTAAACAAAATAAGTGGCGGGTTGCCATTACAACAAAAACAACTTTATGTCGGTGCGGTGAATGATGGCCACATCGAAATTCTGGATGAATTCAAGCGAATTCCGCTTCCTGCCAATTCACTGTTCCGGCTTGCACAAAGCGATAAAAACATTGCGGCATTCCTGTCATTTTCCCCTGTTTACCGGTGGGAAGTGAATGATTTTGATGATTATACCGAAATTCGTTTTATCGATCTGCGGTACCGATCCAATGAACGCTACCCATTTGTTGCCGTTGCACAAATTGATGATAACATGCGAATCCTAAATTCTTACACCGGATGGATTTTTTCCGAGCAAAAGCTTCAGAATAAGCTGGACGTTGGCGACAATCCAGTTTTAATTAAGTATGTTCCTGTTTTCTGTTGTGATTTAAAAAACCGGCTATCTGGCCGGTTTTTTAATTTGGCAGTTTTAACGGTAAACCAATTTTTCTACCCATTTACTGCAGTTGTTGGCTTATTCCTGCACTTCATCCCCGAGCAATGAGATCGGCAGTGCTTCTTCCTTTTCGTATACCTCGTCCAACAAGTTGACACGATGCCCCCAGGCAAACACACCGTTTAGATAGTTGATCTTAAATTTATGACCCGGATCACCATTCAATTCATACACGTGCTGTGGATGGAAATCATCCGGATTTATCATATAGGCCATTGCGACTTGCATTTTCCGCTCATTAATCGCAACCTCACTAATATTACCAAGCTGTTCTGCCTTTTGTGCCTTTTCTTTCAACCGGCCTACTTCAGCGCGCAGCTGTTCAATTGTATAATCACTGTACCGATAGTCCATTTGTTCATTCTCCCTTCTATTTCAGTTTACATTTTAGCAATTATCTAGGAAAATAAAAATAATAATACATTGCATTGGGAGGGGAAAACATGTCAACAGTTGCTATCTCTGGAGCTGGAAGCGGTCTTGGTCGGACGCTTGCGCTCAAATATAGTGCGAATAGCTATAAAGTATTTTTACTTGGGCGTGACGATACAAAACTTCATCTGGTCCAGAGCGAAATTATCGAACAAGGGGGACTGGCAGAGGTCATTCTCTGTGATGTGCAAGAGCCTGCATCTGTCAGCATTGCCTTTCAGCAAATTGGGGAACTGGATGTATTTATCAACAATGCCGCCATTGGCATTTTTGGACCCGTGGAAGATTACACCATTGAGGATATTGACAAAACATTGAACACCAATGTGAAAGGGTCTATTTTGTGTGTTCAGTCTGCTCTGCCATTAATTCGGGCAAGTGAAGGACGTATCCTGACAATAATCTCCACTGCTGGTCTGCGCGGAAAAGTGCACGAGTCGATATACTGTGCCAGCAAATTTGCTGTCAAAGGTTTCACCGAAAGTCTGCAGAAAGAATGGGAGAATGATCCGATTGCCATCACCGCTGTCTACATGGGAGGCATGAACACACCATTCTGGGATAACTCCTCCCATGTTGCTGACCCGTCAGGTTTGAAAGGACCGGAAGTTGTCGCCGAACAAATTTTTAATGAAGATGACGGCAGGGGTGAGATTATTATCGACCAGTAACAATGGTGATTATTTTGCGGGTGTCGCTCAATTATCCAACTCATGCTCGAGAAATTCATTGATCGCATCCATCGTAAAGCCTTTGCGATACAGTGCTTCTTTCAGTTTTTGGCGAAGTTCATAGCCACTTGTTTTTGCTGGTATTTTCGTATCAGTTTTTCGCCTTGCTTGACAAGTGCTTCCCACTCTGCATCATCATCCTTTTCATCCTGCAGTTCTTTTGATACAGCCTGTACAACATCTCGAGTAAATCCTTTTTGGGTCAGCGTGCCCTGAAGCTGCTGGAGCTGCTGGCGAAAGGATTTGTTTTTCCCGGTGTTTCGTTTTTTTATCGCCAGCTTCATCGCTTTGTCGAATTGGACATCATATGTATACTGCTCAACTGCTTCTGCGGCCAGTGCTGCATCCACACCTTTTTCCAGCAGCTCCTGTTGGACGAGCATCGGTCCTTTTGCTGCGGTGCTGATACGCGTGCGGACAAACGCATCAGCAAACTGTTTGTCATCCGTCAGCCCTTGAGCAGCCAGTTTGTCCATTATTTTCGTAATATGTTCTTCATCCACTTCTTTGGTTTGCAGATAATCCCGAATTTCTTTTTTCGTCCGCATCCGGTAGCTTAAATAGTTGATAGCAAGGGAATATCCTTTTTGAAGTGTATCTTTTTGAATGAGCGCGGTAATGGTCGCCTCGTCCAGCTCCATGTCTTTGTGCAGGCGGTAATCGACAAGCACGGATTCATCCACACTGAAGGCATACCTTTCCCCTTGGCCATCCGAAAGAAAAATATTAAATCGGTCATGACGCTTTTTTTGCGTCGTAATCCGGGAAATTTTTTGTCATTGCGATCCTCCTGTCCAGTATTATTGTATCACGAATACACAGCAGCGTCAGAAAGTGAAGGATGTTTTGAAAAAATCATTTTTCTATCATAAGAAACCTCTTATAGAGAAGTGATAATCCTGTTAAATGAGGTGATTAAAATGACTATTTTAATGACTGGCGGTACTGGATTTGTCGGCAGGAATTTGACGAAAGTCTTAACGGACACGGGGCACCACGTCTATATCACCACCAGATCCCCTGAGAAATATTTTAACACGGAACAGGTTACCTTCATCAGCTACGATTACCCAGTGGCAGATTTGCCAAAAATCGAAGCTATCATTAATCTTGCCGGTGATTCCCTGTTCGGCTACTGGACCAAATCAAAAGAAGACGCCATCCGCAAAAGTCGGATTGAGACAACACAAAAGTGATTGAAATGATGGAACAGATGGAGCATAAACCCGAAGTCTTGATTAGTGGTTCAGCCATTGGGTTCTATGGTACAGCGGAAGATTTGATATTTACCGAAGCAACCGAACGAGCCGGTAATGACTTCCTTGCTGAGGTTGTCGAAGCGTGGGAACGGACGGCCAGTCAAGCGGAACAGTTTGGTGTTCGCACCGTTTATGCCAGGTTTGGTGTTATTCTTGGCGAGGAAGGCGCTCTCCCGCTTATGAAACTTCCGATTAAATTATTTGCCGGTGGGCGAATTGGCAGCGGAGAGCAGTGGATTTCCTGGGTCCACATAAACGATGTGGTAGACATGATACGATTTTGCCTGGCGAATAAACAAATCAGCGGACCTGTTAACGTCACTGCCCCTCACCCAGCACGAAACAAAGATTTCACAAACACGCTGGCCCGTGTATTGCGACGGCCTGATTGGCTTCCGGCTCCAATTCTGGCTGTCCGCACCGCCCTCGGTGACATGAGCATGCTGATCACAAGGGGGCAATATGTATTACCTGGAAAAGCCGACATGCATGGGTACGAATTTTCCTATCCATACCTTGAAAAGGCACTATTTGAAACGGAACATTAAATTGTCGCCTGTCTGGTATATTTCTCCCATTGTGGATAATCCTAATAGTATATCCTTGGGAAAATGAGGTGGTTAAATGGGGCAAAAATCGATTGAACAGGAGCGTTACTTGTCCAAAACACAGGAAGTTCTTTATCAGAAGGAGTTCAGACGGGCGGATCGGGAGTACAGCCGAAACTCCAAACAAGGGAACCGCATGTAATCATGCGCTTCCCTTGTTTTTTATGCACAATCTATCCACAAGATTTGTGTAGTTTGTTAATAACCACAGCTAGTCCTGCTATGAAAACCCCGGATATTCATAACTGCATTGTGGATAAGTCAAGATATCGTTGTGGATTTTGTGCATAAGTATGTGAATCACCTGTTATCCTGCCCTTCTACCTGTTCATAACCTTGTGAATAAGTAAGAATTCCTTCAGCCGCTTCTCTTGCGTCGTGTTTATACTTTCCAAAACCATAACCTGCACGCACATTCACTGTTTCAAACCCTAGTGCAGCTTGCCAGATTCTTTCCCGTTCAACATTCCAGATATAGATGATAACGGTACTTCCCCCGAGGACTTCAATTTCAAAATCCTCCTCATGAAACATTGCCCGAAGCATCATAATTTTGTTAGGTTTGTCACAGTTTTATGATAGAGCATCAAACAGCTTACCACGATATGCCATCCCCCATCCCGTTCCCTTTTAGAACATTTTAATATATGTGTGTGACAAGCACAACGAAACAGGCTTTTCTCACTCTGAATCGTGATAGGATTTAACTATCCAGCTACACAACGAATATTGGTTTATTATTTTGCAGAGTGTGATGCTATGAGTTTAGAAAAAAATTGCCTACAATATTAAGTTTTTACGGGAACAGAATGGATGGACCCAGGAACACCTGGCTGATCAGTTACATATTTCCCGCTATGTCATCATCCGCTGGGAGACTGGAAAAGTCACCCCGGATCTGGAATCACTAGTGAAGCTAAGTGAACTTTTCGGAGTCACCATCGATCACTTAGTCGGAAATCATTCGTTTCGTGAAGACTTGCTAAAAGACTTTAAGCGGATTTACAGCTCAAAGTCAAAGTCATTTGATGAAGAAGCAGTAGAGCTTGTCCAATATATAATGGAGAATCCTATATTAAAAGAGCAGCTTTTCCGGATGCGCACCCTGCCTGTCCGGAAACAGCATGCCATACATAATATGCTGGAAAATTTCATCGATCAAGTTGACCGAATGTAGCGGGAAGATTGCTGGAACAAGTGAGACAGGTAACTATCAGGTTTCCATACGGCCGGATTCCTTAGAAAAACTGCATGCACAGGCATGCAGTTTTTTATTGCTCGTTTATCAGCGGTCTTCCTTCTTTTATCAGCGGTCTTCCTTCTTTTATCGGCGGTTTCCCGGGTTATCAGTGATTTGCCGGATATTCAGGTCCGACAGTTTTATTGTTCCTTGGAACCTTTTAGATTACAGTACGTATTGAATGGGACGGACACAAACTGCGATAAAAGGGGGGGATCCGATGGAGGATGTCAGCATATTAAGCGAAATTGACTGGAGAGTAATTGCGCCTATGCTCGTGATCCAGGCCATTTTGCTAATCGTGGCGGTCATTGATCTTATTCGGATTGACAGAACGAACGGCCCTAAATGGATGTGGATACTGATTATCGTATTCATTAATATTATCGGTCCGGTTGTTTTATTTATTTTTGGAAGGAGACAGGATTAAATGGCACTGCTTACCGTCCGTAATCTCAGTAAAACATACGATTATAGAACTGCTGTCGATAACATTCGTTTTCAGTTTGAATCAGGGAAGTGTGTTGCTTTGATTAGACCGAATGGTGCCGGTAAAACGACAACATTGCGTATGCTTTCCGGGCTGTTAAAACCGAGCGGGGGAACTATTTCCTTTGCCGGCATGCAACCGCATGATGATATACGCAAGTACATCGGCTATTTGCCGCAGCACCCTGTATTCTATAAGTGGATGACCGGTGAAGAGTTTCTTGTCTATGTCGGCCGACTAGGGTACTTGTCCAAACAAGCGGCAAGACAACAAGCGGAACAGCTGATCGAACATGTCGGTCTGAAGGAAGCAGCTAATCGGCGTATCGGCAAATACTCCGGTGGAATGAAGCAGCGACTCGGGATTGCCCAGGCCATGATTCACCAGCCAAAATTGCTGATGCTTGATGAGCCTGTATCATCCCTTGATCCATTTGGCCGGCGCGAAGTGTTAAATTTGATGGAAGAATTGAAAAAAGACATGACCATTTTATTTTCCACCCATATTTTAAGTGATGCTGATGAAGTCAGTGATGAGCTGCTTGTATTGCATGATGGAAAGCTGGTTGAGTCAGGTTCAATGGACGATCTGCGCGAAAAGTATCACACAGCAAAGTTGGAACTGGGTCTGGAGCGCAACTTGGAGTTTTATCGTGACAAAGTGGCTGCGATACCTGCTGTGACAGCATGTTATCTTGATCATGGCCTGCTCCATGTGACCGCAAAAATATAGGAGACGCACGGAAGGAAATCCTGGCATCTGCATCGACCGAGGAATGGCCATTAACGTCTTTTTCCGTGAACCGGGCTTCCCTTGAAGATATGTTTATGAAGGCGGTGAATCAGTGATGCAGTGGTGGACACTGTTTCAAAAAGAACTGACGGAAAACGCAAGAAACGTGAAATGGATATGGGTGCCGCTAGTTATGATTCTGATTGCCATCATGGACCCGCTCTCCAACTATTATTTGCCGCAAATTATTGATGCGGTCGGCGGTATGCCAGAGGGGGGAGCTATACAGCTTCCGGACTTCCAGCCAGGTGATGTCGTCATGATGAGCCTCGGACAGTTCAGCAGTATCGGTGTATTGATTATTGCATTCATGACCATGGGGACGATCTCCGGGGAACGCAAGAGTGGTGTTTCCGAGCTAATCCTTGTCAAACCCGTATCCTATCTGAACTACATTAGTTCCAAATGGGCATCAGTAGCACTGCTGACACTTGTCTCATTTACACTAGGCATGGGGGCCAGCTGGTATTATATTAATTTGCTGTACGGTGATTTAGGTTTTGGAATGCTCATGCAAGTGCTGTTCTTTTACGGGCTATGGCTGTTGCTTGTCGTGTCATTTTCTATTTTTTCAACACATTGGTCAAAATACCAGGCCTTGCAGCTTTTCTGACGATCGCGGCTATCATTGTGATGAACCTTGTGACAACAATCTTTGGTCATGTGGCTGAATGGAGCCCAAATAACATATCGAAGTACATTGAACAAATGATCATAACCGGCAGCGTCCCATCCGAATTAACTGGAGCAGCATTTGTGACGACTGGCATGATGGTTCTTCTCTTGTTCGGGGCCGTTAATATGTTTAAAAGAAAAGAAATTGCACATTAAACAGGACTGGCATGATACCAGCCCTGTTTTTATTTTACATTGACTGTATTCTTTTTATAAAACAGCCTTGAAAAAAGATGGGAAAACTGAATAAAAGCTGAAGTTCACAGGCAAAGTGCTAATGTTCACAAGAAATATGCTAAAGTTCACAGTGCGTTTGCTTGAAGTTCACAATTGAAATGCTAAAGTTCACATTTTATACGCGAGGCGGCAGTGAACGCGGCTGGATTCTGAGCACAAAACATTAA
>BBCA01000054.1 GCA_001311805.1 Lentibacillus juripiscarius JCM 12147
GACTTTTCTTGTTTTCGCGCGAGTTTTCGGCCTGGGTCGCACGACTTTCTTGTTTTCGCGCGAGTTTTCGGCCTGGGTCGCGCGACTTTCTCGTTTTCGCGCGAGTTTCGATCTGGGTCGCGCGACTTCTCGTTTTCGCGCGAGTTTTCGGCCAAAACTGCTGATAAGCCGCCACACTAAAAAAGTTTCCCGAAAGCCGGCGACCCGGTCGGGAAACTTTTAGCTGGTTATTTTTTCGTCTAATTCCGATCACACGGCCGGCTTCTTTTGGTTTTTCTGCCGGGGAATGGCTTTCCGCAAGTTCTTCAACCTTTCCAAACACATCGTCCGGAAATGGTGCAGCCCGACCGCTTTCCTGATCAACACCCATGAGCATCTGTTCACTCGTTGCAGCTCGTTTGCCATTTTCGCCGAATAGCTCATAGAAAACATGGGCGCGTTTGGCGTCATAATCAATAATCTGCATATGGACCTCAAATGGTTCACCGAGTTTCATTTCGTCAAGATAGCATACATGGCTTTCCATTGTATAAATGGTATACTTATGCTCATTCCGGAATTCGTCTGTAATGCCGATCATTTTCATGAACTGATCAACACCCCAGCTGAAAGCACGAACATATTCCGCATCATTCATATGTCCATTATAATCAATCCATTCTTCTGGCACCTCATGCTGGATAATTACTTTAGCGTTACTCATTCCAGTTCCTCCTTTCGCTCACCACCCGGGGAATCCTACAGCTTTCCTGACAGATTGGCGCCTGGCCAGTATTTCTCCAATAGCTGTTGGAGTTCAATTAAAACGCGTCCCGGCGCTCTTCCAGTTTTTCCATCTCTACATCACCAGTCTGCGCTTCACAGCCGGTCACGACTTTCTCCGATAGTTCATCGGTTAGTTCCGGTGCTTCTAGTTTCGTCCATGGCAGTTTTAGGGCTGGGCCAAATTGTTCCAGGAGATGGCGCATACCCTGTTTCCCACCGCCCATATGCAAGGTCATGAACGGTCCCATCAGTGCCCAGCGCAGCCCCGGTCCATAAACGATAGACGCATCGATTTCTTCGGTTGTTGCCGCTCCATCGTTCACGATGTGCAGCGATTCGCGCCAGATTGCTTCCATCAGCCGGTCGGCAATATGGCCTTCAATTTCCTGACGAACCACGAGTGGTTTCATTTCCATTTGTTCGTAAAATTGTCTTGCCTTTTCCACAAATGGTCATCCGTTTTTTCTCCGCCAACGAGCTCAACAAGTGGCATAAGGTAAACAGGGTTAAACGGATGCGCAACAATCACACGTTCCGGATGATACGCACAATCTGCCTGCAGTGTGCTAGGTAAAATACCAGATGTACTGGAAGCAATGACTGCTTCTTGCGGTGCGTGCTTATCAATTGACGCAATCACACCACGCTTTAATTGCTCGCGCTCAGGAACATTTTCTTGAATGAAGTCGGCTTCAGCCAATGCCTTTTCCAAGTCAGGTTCAAACGAAAGATTATCCTGGGAAGCCCCTTCTGCTAATCCCATTTTTTCCATAGATGGCCACGCACGTTCTACCGCGTCACGTGTGCGTGCCTCCGCTTCTGGATCAGGGTCCGACGCTACTACTCGGAAGCCGTTTGCTAAAAATCGTGTAATCCAACCGTTGCCGATAACGCCTGTCCCTACAACGGTCACTTGGGTAATCGATGATGCTGCTGTCATGTTAGTCTTCCTTTCTGTATGGGTTTAGTAAATTTAGTTCTTCCCGTGCTTCTGCCGGTGTCATGATGTCCGATCCAAGTGTTTCAACAATGCCAGCAGCCTTGTCTACGAGCTGTTCGTTTGTTGCCAGTTGACCTTTCTTCAAGTACAGGTTGTCCTCAAGGCCGACACGGATATTACCGCCTTGCAATATGGATTCGGCAACAATTGGCATTTGCATCCGGCCGATTCCGAACGCTGCCCAACGACCGTTTTCTGGGATACGGCTCTTCAAGTAAGCCAAAGTCTCTGCATCAGCTGCTGCGCCCCAAGGAATACCCAGGCAGAATTGAAACAGCGGATCGCCATCAATTAATCCTTCTTTCACGAGCTGATTCGCAAAACGCACATGGCCCGTGTCAAAACATTCCAGTTCCGGCTTAACGCCGCTTTCCTGAACAAGTTTTGCTTGTCTCCGGAGCCAGTCTGTCGGGCTGACATACAGCATATTGCCAAAGTTGGTACTACCGCAGTCCAGCGTGCACATTTCCGGGAGAAGCTCGCCAACCGGCTCATGACGCTCTTCCGGTGTCTGCATATCCGTTCCTTCGCCGCCTCTAGTTGGATCTTCATCACTCGGAACCCAGTCACCGCCGCCGCCTGAAGTGATATTAATAATCACATCTGTGTCAGCTTCACGGATTCGCTCCACTGTCTCACGAAACAGGTTTACATCATGGCTCAGCTGACCTGTCTTCGGATCACGCGCATGAATGTGGGCAATCGTAGCCCCTGCTTTAGCTGCTTTAATGGCCGAATCTGCTATCTCTTTCGGTGTTACCGGAACATCCGGGTTTTTAGACGTCGTATCTCCTGCTCCCGTCAATGCTGCTGAAAGAATTACCTTTTTACTCATTTGAATCTCCTCCTGTCCGTTGTTTTGGTACATGCTCAAATATTTCACCGCTCTCAAAAAAGTGCGTTACACGGCGTATCCAATCATAGTATTCTGTCCATTCATGAAGCTCGGCCAACAGTTCATTGATGGCCTGTTCATTTTCCTCCGTTATGTCCGGCTGCTGCTGAAGCTCATCAAGTTTCTTCTTCAGGCGCTGTTCAAAGTGACGACTCCGGTTGATGGCCTTTTGCCAAGTGGATGTAAAAAGTGAGATGAAAGTCTGGTAATAATCTTCTTCCACCTGGTACAGATCTTTCCGGACACCTTTCTTGAAAACACGTTCCGCGATATTCATATCAATCATTTCCCGGACAACCTGGCTCATCCGTGTTTTGCTCATTCCGGTTTCGGCTGACAATTCATCCAGCGTCATCGCCTCCCGGTTCATGTAAATAATTCCGAGAACACGGCCGACACTTGTCGCAGCCCCAAAGGCACTCATATTATCTGTTATTTTCTCAATGAATTGCGTTCTGACATCATCAATTCGTTCAGTATTGTTAACCATTTCAGCCACCTTTTTCAACACCCTTTTCCAACCATTTTGACTGCACCCGTATCACACCATTTTTCCAGAATGAAACTGCCTGTCACTTTATATATCAAATAATTTAGCGAAAACAGGCGTATATTAAATGCGAATGTTGATAAAGTTTACGTTGTATAATCAGAGCTCTGCAAGTGGAAGTATAATTTTTGAGTTCATTTCACCGCCCTGATGAACATACTCAGCATCGGTTTTTCCTTCACTATGTGTTTTGGTGGTCGTCCCATTGTTCAGATTGATATCGTAATGCGGGGCATTGCTTGCAGCTATATCCAACCGTATACAATGACCTTTTCGGACGAGATATGCTGTTGTTCCAATATCCAATTCCAGACAGACTTGTGTACCGGCATCCACTTTTTCCCGATGGAATGTATCCACGATATTATACGCCCGGCCAAATTCATCTACATCCGATATACGAATAGATACATCGAGCAATTCAGATGACGAACTCCCCCATATAACAGCTTTAACAGTACCAAACAGCTTACAGTCTTCACTGATAGGTTCACTAGTATAAACGAGCACATCTGACCTGTCCTGTATATGACTCACATCAAACATTCCTGATTCATTCCCGGCTATCAATACATTCCCGCCATATGCAGGAACAGGATTTTTGGATCCAATTTCATCGCACTTTTGTTTCATTTGGAGTTAACTCTGTACTCAGTTTTCCATCACCGTGAATAGTTTGTGAATTTCCACTGCTGTGTAGAAATAAATCCATCATTGCGGCCGGTTCTGGCCATTCATTAAAGGCATTCCACATTTCCTGTCCCATCATATATAGATGAACGTTTTTTCAATAGAAAGTGGCTTTCCTTTCAGCCAATGATTGAACCAACGGATGTGTAAATCTGTCGGATCCGCAATTTCATCAACACCTATTTTCTTTTTAGCATGATCAAAAACACTTCCCCGGCACGACCGGTCATCTCTTCATGTGTCCATGGGCCAATCCAGAGCATATTTGGACCGTTATATGCATGAAAGGCTTCCAGTGTTGGCTTCAGTAGAGCATCAAACCATCCGCCCATAAACAGCGCCGGCACCGAAATAGAGTGTAATGCCCGATGTAATTTTGTCTTTTCCATCCACCAGTCAGGCAATGTCCCTTTCATTACATCGAAGAAAAACGAATCTGGATCAAGATCTTTCATTGGATACCATTCATCAGCGGGGGCGTGATATAGCCATTTACTCAGCTCTTCTAAATAACGATGAAATTTATCGGTTTCATCCAAATTCCCCTTCCGCTTCAGCTGGTCCTCAACAATGGAACCCAACACCCATGTTTCAAATTCACCTGTTGCATGTGGGCTGTTTTCCCCACCAAGAATATCTCCCCATGGATCGGCCATTGTCATGACAGGCGCAATGGCCTTCAGAGATGGTGGTTTTTCCGCCGCGGCAGCCAATTGCGTATATCCGTGATAGGACATGCCGAACAACCCAACATTCCCATCGGAAAATGGTAGTTCAGCTGCCCATTCAACTGCTTCATAGCCATCCTTACCCTCATGTATAAAAGGGTAAAAGTCGCCGTCAGAAGCAAATCGGCCCCGTACATCCTGCAGTATCACCACGTATCCCGCTTCTACCATCCGCGGGACGTCCAAATACTCGTCGTAATAGCGCGGGGTTTCCTTGTCATACGGAAGACGCAGCATCAACACTGGATACCTTTGTCCATCATCAGGACGATATACGTCTGAACGAAGAACGACTCCGTCCGAAAGTGTGCAGGGAATATTCTTCTCTTTTATTATCCCGTTTCCGTGCATCTACATCACTCCCATTGCCGGCCAGCATCCCTATAGACCTGGGGGCATAACCAGGTCAAGGTGCTGCCGGGTTATACCACTTCTAGGATTTAGCCGGCTGTAACCTGCGCTCAATCCAGCCCATAATCAAATCAGCAATGATAGCCATCAGTGCTGTTGGAATTGCACCTGCCAGAATGATTGGTGTTCCATCCGTTGCATTCGTACCCGTTAAAATGATGGCACCAAGACCACCTGCACCAACGAATGCACCAATCGCGGCAATACCGATTCCAATGACTAATGCCGTTCTTAAGCCAGCCATAATAACACTGACTGCCAGCGGAAGTTCGACCATTCGCAATAACTGGAATTTAGTCATTCCCGAGGCATAGCCCGCTTCAATGACAGTGTTATCCACATCCTTCATACCGACATAGGTATTTTGCATAATAGGCAGTATTGAGTAAAGCATAAGCGTTACAATAGCAGTATTCGTACCGAGCCCCATAACAATCATGATAGCCGCCATCGCTCCTAGTGCCGGAATCGTTTGAATAATGCTTCCAAACGCCAACATCCAACTGCTCAACTTACTGTATTTGGCAATTAAAATACCAAGGGGGATGGAAATGATAGCCGCAAACAGCACTCCGTATGCCGCCATCAGAAAATGCCTATAAAACTGTGTCCAAATATAGAAGCCGTTTTGACTGACATAGTGAATGAATTCCTGCATTGCTTCCATGTTATTGTCCCCCCTTTCCTGCATCCTCAAAGTAGTCATTCTTTTCCAAGAACTGTTTGGCAACTTTTCGTGGGTTCGTTAGCTTAACATCTGCCTTATAATTTAGCTCCTGCATTTTTTCTGTGGATATCTGACCCGCAAGCCGTTCTGTAATAGATTTTATTTCGGGGTATTTTTTCAGAATATCATTCGCTATAACAGGAGAAGCATCGTAAGGTGGGAAGAATTGTTTTGTATCTTCCAGCACTTTTAAATCGAACTCCTTAATTCTTCCATCAGAAGAGTAAGCAAGTACAACATCCATATGACCGCTAGCAGCTGCTTGATATACCAAGCCAACGTTCATCGGAAAAACTTCCCCAAAACTGAAATAGGCTTCTTTGAATCCTTCATAGCCGTCTCCTTCGCGATTTATCCAGGCATTATCAACGCCAAAACGCAGTTCATCAGCATAAGGTTTCAAGTCGGATATAGTTTCAATATTATTTTTTCGCAAATTCTTGCCTAACGGCCACCGAATAACTGTTTTCAAAGCCATATGTCGGCGCCCATGTTTGATCAAAACGTTCTTGGAATTCTCGTTTTACGATTTTCAATGCTTTCTCTGGATCTGTAATTGGATCCATGCCGAGTGCGCCGGATATATCTGTCCCGGTATAGCGTGTACTTGATATATCAATGTCACCACGCTGCATACCCTGATGCTGGACAATGGATGATCCGAGATGTGTTACGAGATCAGTATCCGCATCTGTCTCTCGCTCAATCATAATAGATAGCATTTCCGCCAAGATTTCAGATTCTGATGTGGCAAGTGCACTAATTTTAATTGTTTCCTTTCCTGTACTTGCCAGCCCGGGCAAGGAACAACCGGAAAGCATTATCATCACGACGAATATGAGGATTGCTTTTTTCATTATTTTTTCACGAGTTGTCACCTCCATTATTATGCTGCCTCCTGCGAGTCCTTCATTCCATCAGACGTAAGACTTCTTTCCAGTATCGCAAACGAACGGTCCGCAATCACAGCCAAAATAGTCGCTGGGATGGTTCCTGCCAAGATTAATGATGGCTTGTACAGATTCAGCCCATCAAAAATAAAATCACCAAGACCGCCGCCACCGATAAATGCTGCCAGTGCCGCCCAGCCAATCAAATAGACGGTTGACAGCCGAATGCCGGCCATGATAACGGGAATAGACAGTGGCAATTCCATTTTATAATCGTTTGCCAGTTGCTCATTCCCATGCCTTTTCCTGCTTCAATCACCCCTTTATCAACATCACGTATGCCAATATAGGTGTTACGCAAAATCGGCAGCAGTGAATAAACAAACAAGGCAATAATTGCTGGCGCTTTCCCAACTCCCATAATGGGGATGAAGAATGCAAGAATTGCCAAGCTTGGGATTGTTTGTAAAATACCAATGAACGAAATAAAGCGGTCGGCAAATTTTGGAACCCTTGAAAGCATGATGCCAAGAGGTACAGCAACAATTACCCCAAGTACCATAGCCGCAACCGAAATATAAAGATGTTCCCATGTTTTAACCATCAGTTCATTTCCATGTGTAGATAAAAATTCCATCATCGTCCGTCACCTCCTATTCTGCTGTGGCTGCCACTTCGTCAAGCTCCATGCCATCGCCCCAGATTGTGTCATAAACAAGGTTTGCCAGTGTTGCACGGGTGACAATTCCTGTCAGCTGGTGAGCTTCATTGACGACAGGGACATATTTAATGCCACGGCGAAGAATTTTATGAACTGTATCACGCAGCAAACTTCCCTCATCCACAGAGAAAATATCTGCTTCCATTACTTCCTCAACATGATTCGCTTTTTTGTAATTCAGATTAATAGACTCGATATCTATAAAACCTTTCAGTGTATGGTCAGAATTAACAACCAGAAGGGAATCAACGTGCTTGTCCTTCATCGTAGATATCGCTTCTTTCAACGTTGTGCCAGTTTTCACAGTAACTGGGCAGCCTCCCATGATCTGTCCAACCGTTGTTACATCGGGACGGCCTTGAATGAGCCGGTCTTTACCAAGAAACTCCTCAACGAATTCGTTTGCCGGATTCCGCAGTATTTCGTCCGGCGTATCTGCCTGAACAACTTCACCATCGCGCATGATAACAACCCGGTCAGCCAGTTTCAGCGCTTCATCCATGTCATGAGTGACGAACACAATTGTTTTATCCAATTCCTTCTGCAGCTTTTTGAACTCTTCCTGCAGGGAGTCTCTTGTAATTGGGTCAAGCGCCCCAAACGGTTCATCCATCAGAATCAAAGGCGGATTTGATGCAAGTGCACGAAGCACGCCAATCCGCTGCTGCTGGCCACCACTTAACTCGTGCGGATATTTATCAAGATATTCTTCTGGCATATCAACCAATTTCAGCAATTCGCGAGCTCGCTGTTCTTTCTTTTCTTTTGGCCATTTCAGTAATGTGCCAACCAATACGATATTTTCCTTAATTGTCATATGCGGCATCAGCCCAATTTGCTGAATGACATAACCGATGGAACGGCGAAGTTCAACCGGATTCTGATCTTTAATGCTTTTATCATCAAATCGTATATCGCCGTCCGTTATATCAATCAGCCGGTTCACCATTTCATTGTTGTTGTTTTCCCGCAGCCACTTGGACCGATAAAACAAACAAATTCACCCTTTTCTATTTTCAAATCAAGGTTCTTGACGGCGGGTGTTCCGTCAGCATACCGTTTTGTCACATTATTAAACTCTAACAATGCCCGACACCTCCATAAGTTCTTTCGTCTCAATCGCTTTCTCAAGTATAAAGAAATAGGCGTACAAACAAAACTAGCATTTCAGTTCATAAACTTTTAAAAATCCATACATTTTTTATTGTATAAAGTTCATAAACTTTATATCGCAAGATTCCTTCAAAATACTACAAATTCATACCCTATCCGACATATGAAAGCGGATTCATCAAGTTTTAATAAAAAAAGTTCCCGATTTGCTTTACGCAGCTTAATCGGGAACTTTTTAGAAGACTATTTAAACCGGGCTGGCCAGAAGCTCCATTTTCCGAGTTTCATAATAATGGCCGGCGTCAAAACGGTCCGGACGAGGAATGTATCAATCAGGACACCGACTGCCACAACAAATCCGAACATAAACAGTTCCATAATAGGCTGTGTCGTCAGTACTGCAAACGTTGCGGCAAGAATCAAGCCCGCGGATGAGATAACACCACCCGTTTTGCAATCCCCTGCTGGACAGCCGTCTTCAAAGGATGGGTCCGATGTGCTTCCTGTATCCGTGACACCAGCATAATATTGTAATCAACACCAAGTGCAACTAGAAAGACAAATGCATAGAGTGGAATGCGATAGCTCATTTGAGCATAGCCGAACACATTCTGGAATATAAAATCAGAAAATCCTAGCGCCGCCCCATAGGACAACAGGATGGTCACCATCATATAGATTGGTGCAATTACCGACCGTGCCTGAAAACCGAGCATAATGGTAATAAGCACGACTACCAGCGTTACGACAACCGCTGTGTCCCGGTTGCTCCACTCGCGCGTATCAAGGTTTACAGCCGTTTCTCCTGCAAAATATAGCTGACTGTTGTCTGTGTCAAACCCACTTTCCTCCAGTAGGGTTTCTTTATCTTTCCGCAAATTCTGCATCGCGTCAAATGCTTCATGCGTATACGGATTTTTGGAAAAGGTCAGCTCCAATTGAGCTGCCTGCTCGTCACTGGACAAGAAATTATGCTCATTAACACGAACGGCATGGACCAGTTTCTCGTCCTTCAGCTTAGATCCCAGTTTTATCCACATTATCTTTCTCAATTGTGTTTTCTGACGTAACCAGAACGGTTGTTGGTGCCACTTCACCTGGATTATATTTCGACTCAATCAGCTCAAAGCCTTCCCGTGACGTCATGTCTTCCGGAAATGACTGAAGCAGATTATAGGAGTAACCAATCTGGGCCGCATTAGCTGATAGAACCAGCAGCACCACGAGCACACTTCCACCCGTAACAAGTGGTTTTTTCGTGACTTCCTGACTGATCCGGTTCCAGATTGTATTTGTTTTTACTTTCGTTTCTTCTCCTGCGCGCGGGATGGACGGCCAGAACGCTCTTCTGCCGAATAATGTAAACAGGGCAGGGACAAGTGTCAGACCCGCCAGCAAAATAATGACCATAGCTACCGAGAAAACTGGTGCAAAATGCCGATATGGCTCAAAAACCGCGGCTGCAAGCGTCAGTACCGCCACCAGCACCGTTCCCCCACTGAAGAAGATGGGTCTGCCCACCTGGCTCATGGCCCGCTGCATTGCTTCATATTTACTCTCCACTTCCCAAAGTTCTTCCCGGAATCGAGAAAATATAAAAAGTGAATAGTCCGTAATTGCCGCAAACAAAAGAATCATCATAATCGACAATGATTGGCTATCAATGGAAAACCAATTATTCTCCCCAGCGATCCCGATTGTCCGGTTGACCACTTCATAAACAATACCGGAAGCCAGAAGCGGAATCAGTGCCAGCAGCGGTGAACGGTAAATGACAACCAGCAATACGAGAATCAGACCAATTGTTGAAAATAGTAAAACCATATCCCCGTTGGAAAACAATTCAAGGGCATCAGAAGCAATCCCTGCTGGTCCTGTCACGGCGACATCGATCGTTTCCGGAAGACTCTCCTGCATCGCCTCTTCCATATCAACTACCATATCATTAACCGTATCCATTTCCAGTCCTTCTTTCAGATGAACCGGAAATACAAGTGTGGTTTCATCATCGGAAAGAAACGACTTTTGCGCCTTCGTATCCATTTGATTAAACGGCAGCACGGCCTTCATTCCATCTGTCACTTCCGCCGGCAAGTCATGCAAAGACTCGACACTCGAACCTACCGCCGACAAGGACTCTTCATCAAAGCCCGACTCCTGATGAAACACAAGGATGGCAGGCATAACATCACTATTTTCAAATTGTTCTTCAAGTTCCTTATCGGCAATCACTGACGGTGCATCGTCCGGAAGACCTGCACCACTGGAATTAGCAGCAAAGTCTTTGGCACTTGATGCAGTGAAACTTAGCACCAGTACGATAGCCAACCAGACCGTTAATGTAATCGTCATTCCTTTTTACTGGCAATCCACCGAAAAATATGACTCATGTTGAACCCTCCTGCTTAAATATACTCACCAAATCCCAAGTTAAACCTGAAAAGTGAACAGAGGATGAACAATAAGTTTACAATGCCGGCAGTGTCACGGTGAATATGGTTCCTTCGCCTGGCCGGCTTTCAACGGCAATATTACCATCATGCATCGTAATCACCTGCTGCACAATTGACAAACCAAGTCCCGTCCCTTCTGTTGTGCGTGTCCGTGCCTGATCCGCCCGGTAAAATCGGTCAAATATGTGTTCACGCTCTTCTGCTGTCAGGCCAATTCCGGTATCATGAACAGCAACAGCTACTTTCTCTCCCGTATGCTGCACCGTTAAGTCAATTGTGCCAGCCGTCCGGTTATATTTTATCGCGTTCGTAAATAAGTTCTCCCAAACTGTATAAAGCATCGATGCATTTCCATAAACTTTGCATCATCTAACGAATAGCTGACCGTCAGCCCTTTATCATCCAATAGCCAGCGGTATTTTTGAACAATTTCTTTCAGTTGTTCTGCCACATGAACCGGCTCTTTCCTGTATATATGATTTTCCCGGTCAAGGAACTCAACACGAGCAGCTGATTGGTCAATGAGGACAGACGACGCGTCTCATCCTGGATGATCCCGGTATAATGGGCTTTTTCCTCATTTGTCAGCTCATTGCTCTCCAGCAGCCGCGCATACCCTTGAATATTCAAGAGCGGGGATTGAATGTCGTGGGAAACATTCGAAATAAATGATTTTCGCATCATATCAAGTTCACCGAGCCGATGCGTCATTTCATTAAAACGGTCGGCAAGCTTCCCTATCTCATCCTCCCGGTTAATGGACAGGGTGACATCAAAATGTTCATCCCCTACCTTTCCCGTTGCTTCGGACAATTCTTTAATAGGGTTGACGAGCATTCGTGCGCCGATGAGAACACTAATAATGCTAAGGACAACCATGACTGCTATCATCCAGCCAAGCAACGTGTGCACCTCACTGAACAACAGCTTAATATTCGGGCGCATAAATAATGCATATTGTTCGCCGTCATTTTCAAAAGGAACACCAACCGTGTTCGATAGTTCATTTGCAAAAAAGCCAGTCACAAATGTCTCCCGCGGAAATTCCCTCATGCCATGATACACATCGCCATCAAGAACCTGTTTAATCACATTGGATGCGATCGTTTTATCGCGAAATTCCCCGCCGTAAAACTGTTCAGAACCAGACTCACTAATGACATAAAGCTGATACCCGGTGTCGGCTGTTTGCTCCATGTACGCAACCGGGTCCTCCTGCGTTTCCGCAAAAGCAGCCACCTCTTTGGCAATTTCCATATTTTTGTAATCGTTCTCTTCCTTCACTTTCTGGTGGTAATACGTATTCGCAAACAAGAATCCGACTACCGTACTAAACACCATAATGACAACCGTAATAAGGACAAACTTGGAATATAATGTTTTCATTCCTGCAAGACCTCTAATCTGTAGCCAACTCCTCGGACCGTCTTAATCGCAATTGCGTCCGTAAGATGGGCCACGCGTTCCCGGATCCGTTTAATATGAACATTAACAGTCCGGTCATCCCCTTCGAAATCCAATCCCCAAATCGACTCAATCAGCTGATCACGTGTGAATACCTGGTTCGGATTTGACGCCAGCATCGCCAGCAGCTCAAATTCCTTTAGCGGAAGCAGCATGGTGCGGCTGCCAATCTGGACTTCATAGCTCCGCCGGTCAATAATCACATCCCCGATCCTGATCACCGTATCGCTTGGCTTATCATATCGTCTTAAAATTGCCCGCACACGGAATAAAAGCTCTTTCGGCTCAAAAGGCTTCACAACATAATCATCAGTACCAGACCGAAATCCTTCTTCCTTATCGGATAATTCTCCTTTCGCCGTCAGCAAAATAACCGGCAATTCGTAGTTCTCCTTCATCTCTTTCATGACATCAATGCCATCCATTCCCGGCATCATCACATCTACAATCGCTAAGTCTACTGGTTTCGTCTCCAGTATACTCAGTGCTTCCGTGCCATCTGCTGCCTTGTAGACAGTAAAGCCTTCGCGCTGCATATAAATTTCAATTAAATTCAATACACGCTCATCATCGTCAACGGCCAATAATGCTGTCATCGTTGTTTCACCTTCTTCCGGAATTCAATCGTAATTTCTCATAACAATCTTATGCTACATCTTGAAGATAAACAAAGATTAACAATATGTAACAATCACAGTAGTTGCCATACAGGTGTGACATTAGAAAAACTCGGCGTTCGCCTCGTCCTATAGCGAGTGCCGAAGTTCTTGTTATAAGGTCATCCATAATTTATACTTTCTAACGTCACAAAATCAATTGTTTTCACCAAACTTTCACATTACTGTTTTATAATAGAATGGATGGAGGCAGTACAATGAATGCATGGGTATTGGAAAACGTATTTTTTATCGTGATCAGTTTATCTGGAGGCTTTATATTCTACTACATAACCGGCCCTTCTGTAGAAGCTAAAAAGAAGGGACTGGAAGCAGTCACATCCATGCTCATCAATTTTATTCTGTTTGTATGGGCGGGAAAAGTCATGATGAATCTGCCCTTATTTATCAGTGATCCGCTGGCTGTTCTAGCTTACCCGAGTGCATCGCCAGCCTTTTATACAGCAGTTTTACTAACGGTGGTGACTATCGCACACCGGATTAAGCGCCAAACTTTACAGATAAGAGAATTTTTGGCAGCCTTTCTGCCTATTTTTCTGGGGGCGGCATTCACCTATGAATTCTTGGACTTTGTCTGGCGTAATAATGCAATAGCGCTGGGACAAGCGGGACTGCTGCTTCTTTTAATGGTTGTATTCATATTGTTTCAGGAAAAACTGCCGCCTGTCACCATGACCTGCATCCTGTTTGCGGGATGGAGCCTGGGGCAATTGATTCTATCATTCATCCTGCCCTATACATCCTTATTCGGCTATATGATGGCGGCGTGGTTTTTGTCTTTACTATTGATCACCAGCATCAGTGTGTTTATCTATAACAGAAGGAAGGTGACATAATGTCTGCAGCTTCAGATGTAACCATTTGGCTTGCGCTGGGGGCCGGAATCCTCTCATTTCTGTCCCCGTGTACACTGCCGATTTTTCCGGCGTATCTGTCGTATATCACAGGCATGAGTGTAAAGGAATTGGAAAATAACAAAGATGTTAGGATCCGGAGCAAATTACTTCTACATTCGGTATTCTTCCTATTCGGGGTCTCACTTGTCTTCATCAGCCTCGGTGTCGGTGTATCGTTTCTTGGGCAATGGATTCAGGGATTGCTTACAGGAAGTTCCGGCCTGTTTCTACAGCGTCTGGCAGGCATCTTCATTATTATCATGGGTCTGTTCATTGCCGGCTGGCTCCAAATTGGCTCGTTTATGAAAGAAAAACGCTATCAATTTACGAAAAAACCTGTTGGCTACCTGGGTACGATCTTTATCGGTATTGGATTTGCTGCCGGCTGGACACCGTGCATTGGTCCAATCTTTGCCTCAATTCTGGTGATTGCAGCAAGTAATCCTGGACAAGGAGCTATTTATACAGTGATGTATGTGATTGGTTTTGCCTTGCCTTTTCTCATCCTGACATTTTTCCTTGGTTCCACACGGTGGATTGTCCGGCAGAGCCAGAAAATCATGAAAGCAGGCGGTGCCATTATGATTTTAATGGGGGTTCTGCTGTTCACAGGACAGATGACACGCATTTCCAATCTGCTGCTAAAGCTTGTCCAGGATACCTGGCTGGCAAATTTAGGCTGAACTGGAGGGTACTAAAATGAAAAAAACTATCATTATTGTCGTATTGACTGGTATGTTCGTGTGGGCCGTCTACGATTTAGTAAGCAGTACCGATGATACAGACATGGCTAACGATACTGATTTCACTGTTGAAGAAAACACAAGCGGCAGCAATTCCGCTGAAGAAAACGGCAACGCGAATAGCTTTGGACTTCAAGTCGGAAAAAAGGCACCAGACTTTGAATTGGAAACGCTGGATGGAAAGCAAGTTGCGTTGTCCGACTATCGTGGCCAGCGGGTCATGTTGAACTTTTGGGCAACATGGTGTCCCCCTTGCCGTGCAGAAATGCCGGACATGCAAAAGTTTTACGAAAATAAGGATGTGGAGATTCTGGCTGTGAATCTGACCTCTTCAGAAAGCAGCCGAAGTGACGTTCCGAATTTTGTCGATGAGTTTGATTTAACATTTCCGATACTGATGGACGAAAATAATAATGCTGGAACGACCTATCAGATTCAGCCTATTCCTAGTTCATACATGATTGACTCTGAGGGCCGCATTCAGTACAAGGCACTGGGAGCCATGAACTATGAACGAATGGTGCAGGAATTTGAAAAGATGAAATAATGAACACGTTGCTTTAAAATGGGACAGAGGTGTTCAAAATGATGAAACAGACCATTCTAGTAGTGGAAGACGATGAGATGATCCGCTCTTTAATACAGATGCATCTGGAAAAGCATGATTATGAAGTCGTGGAAGCTTCGACGGGGAAGAAGCTCAAAATATGTACATGCAGCATAACCCGTGTTTAATCATTCTTGACTTGATGCTGCCGAAAATGAGTGGCGAGGAATTCTGTGAATGGGTAAAAACACAAGAACCAAATGAAACATCCATTATTATGCTGTCAGCAAAAGCACAGGTTCATGATAAGATTGCCGGCCTCAAAATGGGGGCCGACGATTACCTTACAAAACCGTTTGAGCCTGATGAACTGATCGCCCATGTTGAAGCGGTCCTCCGGCGGACAGGCCAATACTGCCAAAAAATTGTTCACAATGGATTATGCATCAAACCAAGAAAAGGGGAAGTCCTGCTTTATAACGAGCAGGTCCGGCTGACCAGACATGAATTCAGCCTTCTCTACTTCTTCATGCAGCACCCAGATGTTGTGCACAGCCGCGAGCAACTAATCGAACAACTATATCCGTACGCTGAAGATACGGTGCTCGACCGGACGATTGATGCACATATCAAAAAACTCCGGGAAAAATCGAGACCAAACCTTCCAGCCCGGAACGCATTCTGACCATCCGAGGAATGGGGTATAAATTTGCAAGTGTTTAAACGTCTTCTGTCTCTGCTCCCAAAAGGATTCCTGTGGCGCCTGTCTGCCCTTAACATTATCATGATCGCTATAGCTATCCTGCTTAGCGGCCTGGCAATCTATCAAACAGCGTGCTTTTTGGTTGATTCGATGGGGAGTTTAGAGGGCCTGCAGCAGAAGCGTTTTAATACAACGCTGTTCCAGTATCTGCTTATTTTTGCCATAACTATCTTCTTATCGGGCAGCCTCCTTCATTATTATTTGACGAAAAACTTATAACACCGATTAAGGACCTGATTGATGCGACGAACAGCTAAAAAGGGAAAATATCCATCTCCTGCAGAAGAAACAGCCCAGGGAGAAGTTGGTGAACTTGTCACCCACTTCAATGGACTTGTTCGGCAGCTGAAGGCCGGTGATGAAAACCGCCAAAAAATGATCGCCGATTTATCACACGAGCTGCGGACGCCACTGACCAACCTGAACGGTTATCTTAAAGCGTTACGTGACGGGGATATGGAAGGAAACCAAGCATTGTATGATGCCTTACACAAAGAAGCCAGACACCTGACGGATATGACCGAACAAATTGAACTGCTGAAGGAATGGGGCGATATGTCCTCTCGGGTGTACACGGAATACAATGAAGCTGATATGGCAGAAGTAATCGAACAGTGTGCAGTGATGTTTCAGTGGAAACTCGAACAAGAACAACTGAACATCCGTGTGGAGGTGGAATCTTGCAACATGTCTATCCATCGTGATGGCATTCGGCAAGTCATTAGCAACCTAATCGAAAATGCCATTTATTATTACCAGGGTGAAGGCACCATCAGCTTAAAAGGTACGTGGGTAAATGGCTATTATCATGTATCCGTCAGTGGACCAGGCGAACGAATTCCGGAACAGGACCAGGACCAGGACCGGATATTCGAACGCTTTTATCGGGGCGATGCCGCAAGAAGCCATAAAACAGGCGGCGGCCTTGGACTGGCGATCGCCAAAGAAATTATCGAACAGCACAACGGCAGAATTGGACTGACTACTGATGCGTTTGATAATGTTTTCTGGTTCAGCTTGCCTGTTGGGCGAACCTAGGCTGTCCAACTAATAATCACCTTCGTAAGCTGAACATTGAGTTAAAAAGTGGTACATAAGTAAGATGTGATGTACCACTTTTTTTCGAACCTGCCATTTCATGTTTTGGGTGCTGCTGTGTAATGCAATGAATATTTCCGACACCAACTAAAAACTCATGAGTGCTCAGAAGATGCCTGAATGGAACACAAACTACTCCTGCGTTTCACAAAGCATTTTAATGATTCTTTCTTCTGGAAATCCCGTTGTTTCTGCAATCAGTCTCACTTCCATGCCTGCTGCTATAAGCTTACTGGCAATGGCTTCTTTGGCATTTTCCTCTCCCTTTTCTATCCCCTGCTCCATACCTTGCTCTATACCCTGCTTTATACCTTCTTTTTTGCCTTCCTTTTGCCTTCTTTTTTACCTTCCTTTCTCCCTTTTTCCAGGCCTTCTTTTTCCGCTGCTTGTATTCGAAGTTCTGCCTCTCGCTGGGCAGCTTCCTCATCTATTATTCGTTTTAAACGAGATTCATAAGCCAAATATTGTTCTTGCGTCATACTTAATTCTTCCCAGCTTTGGAAAGCACTGCGCAATGACTCATCCTTCATGGCTATCTCCTCCAGCTCTTGGTAAATTTTACCATAAACCTCATCTTTTCTATGATCGACCATACCAAGCAGCATCAGCCACCTGGCCAACACATCATTCCATGGATCCAATTTATCGTCTTTCCAATCCTTTATTAACTTGGGCATTTCGACGAAGTGTAATTCCATCACATCTGACAACATGAATTCTTCCTCATCTTCATACAAATGATAGGTTGTATGAAAGTGATCTGTTTGGTGAAACAAATTAAAATTGAGGATATTAATCGCAATAACCGGTCTCAGCTCACTATACGTCATCTTCTTTTTAAATGGCCCCCGGTATGCCCCTGACCAATAGTATATCGAGCGTTTTTACCATATCATATTGATTGGTGAATTGTATTTCCACATTAATCCGTTCGCCGGCATTCGTAATGACCAGTAAATCTGGCCTCGACTGTTTATCCTCCGCATGTTCACCGCCCGATTCTATATTCAAGAATGAAATATCTTTAATTTGATTCCGGCCGGTTTTCTGAAGTAAAGCGTTTAAAAATACAATGGTGATATTTTTGTTCTTCTCATTTCCAAAAAGCTGCTTAAAAGCATAATCAACCTTTAAATCCATTAATCGCTCAAGTGATACCCGTTTTAAAATTTTTCCTGATTCTCTCTTAGGTACCTTCTGATAGTCAGTGGGGTCTTCCATTACGGTCTTCCGTGCAAAGTAATTTGAGGATTGTTCACAAACGACTGTATTTAGTGGCATTTCAACACATCCTTTATCTTGTTTAGGCGAGAAGACCCCCACCTCAAGAAATGTGAAGGGGGGAACCCCAGTGAGTAGGTGGGGGATGAATCGCCTTCGGACAAGGGATGGCTTTAGCCATCTCAATTGTCCGACCGATTGGATCACAGGTGTCTTTCAAAACACCCCATTCACCTTATTACAAAATAAGGAACAAATGTTTGCCTACCTTAGAATAAAATGATATAATAGTAGACACTATAGGGGGTGAATAAACTATTGGTCCAC